>CAZFEA010000393.1:0-3302 GCA_964518085.1 uncultured Dehalococcoidia bacterium | reverse complement strand
TGCTCTGGATGATTGGAATAGCGAATGGCGGCCTGGGGATCGATGAATCGGCGGATGAGCCAGGCACAGGCCAGACGGTCAACGTAGGGATGCGGGCGTGTTACCCACCTTTTATTAAGATATTGTGTGATATCTGCTTTTGGGATGGAAGCGGCTATAGGTATGGCAGAAGAAAGGCTCCCCTTGATGTCCTCCAAAAGCGCGGCAACTCGTCTCCCCTCCGGGCAGTCGAAGTAGTCAATTCGTGCAATATCAGCATAACGCTGACGAAGCCTACCGAGGGTATCTCGTGTCTGTGAAGTATCTGTTTTTCCCCTATCAGTGATGGTTTGTTTCAGGTCGATAGCAAGAGCCTCAAGTTCTTTATAGTCTTTCCCCCGTGCCTCGCAAAAAAGCCTGACCAGTCGCTGGTCAGGCTTCCCATCTAACTGTGCAACCCGCATAACCGAAGCCTCACCGTTAGCTGAGCGAATCTCCTGAGCCAACCATTGAAAAGCCTCCATACACTCGTCACTGGCAGGAAGAATCTGGACACCTCCGGCAATGGCAAGTGCACCCAGCCGGCGCAGACGACGCCACAGCGCCACCCGCGGGCTTGACCCCTCTTTTGACGGAAGAGAATAGGAAAAGGCAATCCAGTTCATATTAGATTATAGTGTAACATATATTACATATTATTGCAAATTAAATTACAAACTCGGTATAATAAATAAAACATCAATGAAAATAAGAATTTCACCATTTCTGCTTTTGTGTATCATGGGCGGGCTGGCCATTTTCAGCTCGACAATGGCCAAGAACCCGGCACTGCCGTTATTTATTCGCTCCATGGGAGTGCCCATCTCCACGGTCGGCTTTTTTGCAGCCGCGTCTACCGTAGTCGGAATCATCGTCAGCCTTCCCGCCGGCATTCTATCTGATATTGTGGGACGGCGCCGGGTGATATTAATAGCCGCTATCGTGTTCGCCACGGCACCCTTTCTGTATCTGCTGATTACCTCGCCCTGGCAGTTGGCCCTCGTGCGCATCTATCACGGGCTGGCTACTGCCATCCTCGGCCCGGTGGCAATGGCGGCGGTAGCGGATACCTTCAAAAAGGGACGTGGTGAGCGTATGGGCTGGTATTCCTCGGCGACAATGGTGGGCCGCTTTCTCGCTCCTCTCGTGGGCGGAATCTTGATATTTGGCGAAGACTTCCGCTGGGTCTACCTGGCGGATGGTTTTGCTGGAGTGCTGGCTCTGGTAGCAGCCATCAGGTTACCTCTTATCGCCACAACATCACGTTCGGCGCAAGAGGCCTTCAAGCGACAGCGTGGCAAGTATGGTCAGGAAATCGTCTTCGTCTTCCGCCATCCCGGAATTCTGGCGACCAGTGGTATCGAGGCGGTACAATACTTCGCCTTTGGCTGTCTGGAAACATTTTTGCCAATCTACCTGAATGAGAGTCTTGGGTATCCAGCCTGGAAGATCGGACTGTTGTTTGCCGCCCAAATACTGGCAGCTACGTTCACCAAGCCCATAATGGGCCGTCTATCTGATCGTTACAGACGTACCCCCATGATTGTTGGTGGACTGGCGTCAGGGGGTATCACCACCGGAATTATCCTGCTTTCATCTGACTATCTGGTTATCATGGTGCTTATAGCCATATTTGGTCTGGGTCTGGCAACGGTAACCGCCTCAACATCGGCGCTGGTAGCCGACCTCTCCCGGGCGCAGGGAAGAGGCGGAGCCATGGGGATACTATCAAGTATCATGGATATCGGTCATTCGACCGGCCCTATGGTCGCAGGAGCTTTGATTGGTGCTTACTCATATCGGATGGCATTTGGAATAGTCGGCATTGGTCTCGTTGTTGTTAGCCTCATTTTCGGATTCATAATGCGCTACTATTTCATGTCAGTCCGGTCCGGGGTACAATGGTAACTAAAAGGCTCCGGGTTGCCGACGGTTTTCCGACCCGCAGCCGGCCAAGGAGGCAAAATATGGAGACCATGATGAGCCGCGCCGCCACGCCGCCGACGCCGGAACAGCCGGAGGGGCCGTTCTATCCCGACAAGAAGCCAAGCGACCAGGACGCCGATCTGACAGTCATCGCCGGTCAGACCGGGAAGGCCCAGGGGCAGGTCATCCGTGTCGCAGGCCGGTTGATGGACACGGCCGGGCAGCCGCTGCCGGGCGCACGCATAGAAATCTGGCAGGCCAACACCTTCGGACGCTATATCACCTCCAAAGATCAAAGTGCATCACCCCTCGACCCGAATTTCCAGGGCTATGGCGTCCAGACCACCGGCCCCGACGGCGGCTATTGGTTCCTGACGGTTAAGCCGGCGGCTTACCGGGTATCCCAGGACTGGACACGGCCGCCGCACATCCATTTCATCGTCACCCACCATCAAAACCGATTCATCACCCAGCTATACTTCGAGGGAGAACCGCTGAACGAGAAAGACCTGCTGTTCAAGGACACTCCGAACAAAGAACTCCTTCTCACGACACTAATGCCGGCAACGAAAGACGTCGGACCCGGTACGCTGATCGCGGCCTGGGACATTGTGCTGCGGCAAACAGCCTCAACAGTGAAAAATAAGTAAATTTACGTATACACTATTATCGGCAAAGGGCCAACAATTTTCTCAGGACGGCCGCAGGCGGCGGCCGGAAGAAGAAAGGAGAAACCCAATGGCCAGGTTAACACAGGAAATGAAGGAGTTTATCGAGAAGGGCAGGGACCCGATTACGGTCTTCGTAGGCACAAGCCGCGACGGCATGGCCAACATCGCGGCCAAGGGCAGCTTCATACACATCGTGGATGACGAAACCCTCGCCTACGCCGATGTCTATTCCAAAAAAACCCTCGAAAACGTCAAGCGGAACCCCCAGGTGACAATAGCGGTGATTAACGCCAGGACCTTCAAGGGATACCAGTTCAAAGGTCGCGGAGAGGTGGTGCAAAGCGGGCCGCTGGTAGAAGAGGCGAAGAAGCAGAACCCCCAGTCGCAGACGGTGACCAGGGTGAAGGTCCAGGAGGTCTACCTGATGGACTACGGGCCGAAAGCCGGCGAGAAGGTAGCATAAGGGAAGCAGTGCCGCAGGCAACCTCTACTGCGAACAATCGCGCGTGCTGGCCTGCGAGCACCATCAAGCATGAAAAACCAGGCTCTCACAGGCAGGGCCGCCTGTGGTACCGATATTCAATCAGCCATGCCCACTTGCCAGGGGCACCTTGAAGGATGAAAATGGCCATTCATCACGAGGAGGCCCAGTCCACCTCCCCCTTTCGCAAAAGGGGGATACAGGGG
>CAZFEA010000392.1:0-3311 GCA_964518085.1 uncultured Dehalococcoidia bacterium | reverse complement strand
GGCGGAATCACCGGCAAGGCGCTCGATCAGGAGTTCTTCAACCTGTACGGACAGATCACCGGCAAGGACATCTCGTCGCGCTACGGCAACGCGCCGATCCGCTACGCGCAAGGTCCGCTCAACATGGACAACCGGCTGAGCGGCAAAGTTGAATCTATGGGGCAAGAGAGCTGGATGGTCGGTGGCAAGACCTTCAAAACCAATGCCGCTACCAGGGTCGATAGGGGAGTGATGGTCGGCGGCAAGGCCCGGGTCAGGTTCATCACCATGAGCGACGGCACAATGGTGGCCACCCGGATACAGGAGGACCGGAGCGGCCCCGGGGGCTCAGCTGGCAAGGATGAATTCAGCGGCGCCATCGAGTCCGTCTCGGCCGCGGCCTGGGTCGTCGGCGGCAAGACCTTCAAGATCACCGATGCCACCAGGATCGATAGCGGCCTGACCACCGGCGCCATGGCCAGGGTAAGGTTCATGACCGCCCCTGACGGTTCGATAGTGGCAACGAGAATCGAACTCGACCGTTCCGGCCAGCAGCGTGAGGAGCAAATACGGCAGCAGCGCCAGCGCGACCAGGAACAGCAGCGCCAGCGCGATCAACAGCGTGAACAGGAGAGGGAACAGGAACAGCAGCGCCAGCGGGACCGGGAGCAGGAACAGCAGCGCCAGACCCGGGACCGCGAACAGGAGCGGGAACGGGAACGGGACAGGGAACGCGCCGCCAATAACCTGCCGGTAGTCGCCGGCACCGTCCAGTTTCTGTCTGCAGATACCCTGGTGGTAAGCGGCAAGACCGTCAAGGTAAACAATGCCACCGAGCTCAAACCCGGTGTCGCCGTGGGCATGGAAGCGAAGGCCAGGATTACCGTGATGCCGGATGGTTCCCTGCTCGCCATCCAGGTCGAGCCGGAAAACCTTGAGGCCCGGCCGCCGGAAGACCGGGGCCGGGACCGCGCGGTGAGTGTTACCCCGGCGGTAGAAGGCAAAGTGCAGTTCCTCTCCGCGGACGCCATCGTGGTGGCCGGCAAGGCTTTCAAAATCAATTCCGTTACCGAGGTCAAGCCCGGGGTGGTGCTGGGGGCCAATGCCAGGGTCAGATTCGTAACCACCGGCGAAGGGTCCCTGGTGGCCACGCACATCGAAATCGAAGAACCCAGGAGAGAAGACCGTCAGGCCGACAGGCAGGCCGATAGGCAGGCTGACCGGCAGGCCGACAGGCAAGCTGATAGGCAGGCCGACAGGCAGGCGGACAGACAGGCCGATCGTCAGGCCGACAGGCAGGCGGACAGACAGGCCGATCGTCAGGCCGACAGGCAAGCTGACAGGCAGGCGGACAGACAGGCGGACAGACAGGCCAGCCGGATCGGCAGGACCGTCAATCCCCTTCCGGTAGCCACCGGTTCGATCACCTCCATCACCGCCGACGGAGTTACCATCGGCGGAAAGGTCTTCAAGGTCAACGCAGCCACGGAAGTAAAGCCCGGAGTAACCGCGGGCGTCAATGCCAATGTAAGATTTGTGGTGCTGCCGGACGGGTCGCTGCTGGCATCGCAGGTAGAGCTTGAAAGAGGACAGGGCCAGGGTTTGGAAGACCGCTCAGCGAGCCGGTCCGGGCCCGGCGGCAGGGGGGCTGAACCCAGGTTGGAGGGTACGATCCAGTCGATGGGCGCCGATTCCTTCGTCGTCGGTGGGCAGATTTTCAAGGTGACCCGCTCCACCGAAATCGGGGCTGGCCTGGCCGTGGGGGCCAATTCCAAGGTGCGGTTCGCCGCCATGCCCGATGGGACGCTGGTGGCCACCCAGATTGAGCATGAGGCGGCAGAGTCACGCGGGCGGGGCGGGGATTCCCGTGGAGGCAGCGGTGACCGGGGCGGGGAAGGACGGGGCAGGGGCTCCGAAGGAGAAAACGAATCGGGCGATGACAAGGGTGGAGAGCGGGGCGGCGGGGGGTCAAGCGGGTCATCCGGCAGCGGCAGTTCGGGCGGCAGTTCGGGCGGGAGCGGCTCAAGCGGCGGAGGGGGCAAAGACGACTAAACACAACCCGTAGCGGCACGCTGCGACTAAACACAACTCGTAGTAGCACGCTGCGCGTGCTGGTGGCAGTGGTGGGCAGGGCGATGGGGCGGCTTCGCCCGCCACGGCGCGGTACGCCGGCACAGGCACAGATAGCAGCCTGTAGGGGCGAGCCAGGGCGGGGCGGTGAGAGGGTCCGGGGACGGCTCGCCCGCCACCATCATCAATGTCGGGGGTGTTTCCATAGCGGCATCCGCCTGAGGCGGACACGTGCCGGCGGTGCGGCGGGGGCCTGTCACCTGTTACCTGTACGCTGCCCCTCCCCGGCACGGGCGCCGTGCTGCTACGCCCCCTTCGGGTGTACGGGGCGCCGTGCTGCTACGCCCCACCCTCAGGTGGCTGTCTGCAGGATGCCCCGCTCCAGCACGTAGTGCACCAACTGGGTGCTGGTGCGCAAGCCGAGCTTGTGCATCATGTTGGAGCGGTGGATTTCCACCGTGCGGCGGCTGATGAACAGTCGTTCGGCAATCTGGGCGTTGGTAAGGTTCTGGGCGGCCAGTTGCAGCACTTCGCGTTCCCTGGTAGTCAGGGTTTCATAGGGATCGAAGCTGTTGGAGCGCTGCGACTTCTGGATATAGACCTCGATGGCCTGCTCCGACAGCGGAGGCGCCAGGAAGCGCCGTCCGGCAATGGCTTCGCGCACCGCCCGGACCAGGTCCTCGGAGCACGACTCCTTGAGGACGTAGCCCTTGGCCCCGGCCCGCAGGGCTTCGGTGACATAGCCCTCGGTCTTGTACATCGAAAGAATCACCACCCTGGTGTTCATCGATAGCCGGCTGACCTGTTTGGTTACCTCGATGCCGTTTATGCCGCCCATCATCATATCCGTAACCAGTATGTCGGGTTTGTGCTTCTCTACCATGCGAACGGCATCCAGCCCGTCCGCCGCCTCGGCGATGATGCGAAAATCGGGCTGGCTTTCAAGTAGTGTGCGCAACCCCTGCCTTACAATTTGGTGGTCGTCCGCCAGGATAATGCTTATCATTTGGTTTCTCTTCAGGGTCTCTCTAGTGTCTTCCGAACATACCGGCGTTGCCAGTTGTCGCTTTGTTAGTAAGTAATACCTAATGATACCTAGGTATTGTAAAAAAGTTATAACGTGACGGCAGGTAAACGTTAAAAAATTGTGACATTCGCTCTCCCCCTTTGAAAAAGGGGGATTAAGGGGGATTTGAAAAAAAAGGATAAATCCCCCTGTATCCCCCTTTTGCGAAAGGGGGAGATAAACTGGGTCTCCTCGC
>CAZFEA010000391.1:0-3330 GCA_964518085.1 uncultured Dehalococcoidia bacterium | reverse complement strand
GCGCTCCTTTGATCGCCCTCCGGGTCATTACCTTGACCATTTCCGTGCGGTATTCCTTGCTGAAACGCAGGCTGGAGGGGTTTGGCCGGGATTCCTGACCGGCTACCTCACCGGCTTCCTGGATGAGGGCTTCGGTGGCAACCTTGCCCTTTAACACCTTCTCCGCCTTCTTCACTCTCATGGGGACCGGTCCCGCTGTCGCCAGCACTATCCTGACATCCCTGATCACCTTGTTCCTGGGATTAACCAGGACCCAGCAGGCGCTGCCCACGCAGGCCAGGTCGACGCTGGTGCGGGCAAACAGTTTCTCGTATTTGCTCCCGCTATGCTCTTTCGTGTTCGGGACCACTATCTCGGTCAGCATCTCGTCGGACTTCAAGGCTGTCTTGCCGGGGCCTTTGAAGAACTTCTCCAGCGGCATCTCCCTCTCCCCGCCCAGTCCGGCGATCTTGACCGTTGCCCCGAGGGCAACCAATATTGGCGCGCTGTCGGCTGATGGCGCGGCAGTGCACAGATTCCCGGCTACCGTTGCCAGGTTTCTTATCTGCACCGTTCCTATTGTCTCCAGGGCTTCGGCGACGCTGCCGTATCTTCTCTGGACCACGCCGCTGCTTATCACATCTCTTTGGGTCGCCAGTGCCCCGATCTTGAGCCCCTGACTTCTGTCGTACACCACCTTGTCCAGGCCCCTGATCCCTTTGATCCCGATCAACACCTTCGGCAGGACTTCCTCGTCTTTCATCTTTACCAGAAGGTCGGTACCTCCGGCCAGCAGCCTGGCCCCTTTCTTGTATTTCGCCAGTTGCGCACACGCCTCCCCTACAGTGTCTACCCTGATATAGTCGAACTTGGGCAAACTCATTGCAGGCGCTCCTATTTCTTACCTTGTTTAATGGCCCAGAATAACTTTTCGGCGGTTATCGGGTATTCCTTGACCCACACCCCGGATGCATCGTGAATGGCGCAGGCGATCGCCCCCGGCGTGCCGATGATAAACCCTTCTCCGACCTCTTTGGCGCCAAATGGGCCATAGGGGTCGTTGGTCTCGATGTGGACGGTCTCCATCCGGGGAGTGTCAGTGGCGCGGGGCATCTTATAATCGGTGTACGAATGGTGGTGGATCAGTCCGTCCCGGGCACTGATCTCCTCGTACATCGCCTCGCCCTGGCCATTGGAGACCGAGCCTTCAACCTGTCCCTCGGCTGACATTGGATTCAGTGCATAGCCGCAGTCGTCACCCATAGTCATTCCTATCAGTTTGCAGCACCCTGTCTCACTATCCACTTCGACTTCAGCAACCTGGGCGGAGAAGCTGTAGGCGCCGGAAATATTGCCCTTGTAAGAGTTCTGAGGGTCGGGCCATTCAACGCCCTCGGGATAGTAGGTGGCGGCGCCGAAGATGACGCCTTTGTTGTCCGATACCTGGGTAGCCCGGACGAGCTCGGCAAAGGAGACCCTCCGGTCCGGGGCCTTCTTCACATAGACCCAGCGATTGCGGAACTCCAGGTCATCCGGTTTGACTTCGAGCTTTTGAGCGGCTACTCCGGCCAGGATGGCCTTGACCTGGTTGGCAGCTTTGATGCAGGCATTCCCCGCATAGAAAGTCACCCGGCTTCCATAGGTGCCGGGATCGTACGGGGTGGTATCGGTGTCGGCGGCGATGACGGTGACATCGTCAACCGTCAGGCCAAGCACCTCCGCGGTGAACTGCGCCAGCAGGGTATTGATGCCCTGGCCGATGTCCGAGGCGCCTGACAAAACAACCGCCCCGCCGTCCTCATTTATCTTAATAACGGCGCTGGAGTCACTCAAGGCAGCCGTGCGCGGGCCGCAGGCAAATCCGCCGCAGCCCATGCCGACCCCCCTTATGCCGCGTCTTTGCCCCCGCTTCTGCGTCCAGCCTGAAAGCTGGCGACAGGTGAGAATGGCATCCTGGAGTCCGCTGGTACCGATGCGAAGCTTGCTGACAGTCACGTCGCCGGGGCGGAGGGCATTCTTCAACCTTATGTCCGTTGCGTCCATCCCGAGCTCCTCGGCGATCATGTCAAGCTGGCTTTCAATGGCGAACCTGATCTGTATTTGTCCGTGGCCGCGCTTCGGACCGGCTACCGGGTTGTTGGTGTAGACCCGAAGCGCCTCGTGGCGGAAATGGGGCACCCGGTAAGGGAGCATATGGGCCAGTCCGTGGTTGTAAATGGTCACCGGGCCGACGCTGGTATAAGCGCCGCCATCGGTAATGACCCGGCTCTGCTGGGCAACGATAACCCCCTCCTTATTCACACCGGTTTTCATCCAGATCCGGGTGGGGATACGACGCAGACCGGCAACAAACTCTTCTCTCTTGGTCTGGGTAAATTTTACCGGGCAGCCGGTCTTCTTTGCCAGGATAGCGGCCGCCAGGTGGAAATCGAAAACCTCGGTCTTACCCCCGAAGCCGCCACCGACATGGACTTTGATGACCCGGACCCTGGTGTAAGGGAGATCGAGGAGCATGGCCAGGTCCCGGCGCAAGTAGAAGGGAACCTGGGTGGTCACCCACATCGTCAGTTTGCCATCCACGCTCCATTCAGCCACGCAGCCATCAGTCTCCAGATAGCCATGCAGGTTGGGAGCGGTGGCAAAGTTATCCTCTCTTACGTAGTCAGCCCCCTTAAAAGCGTCATCCACATTTCCAATGTCCCAATAGCGCCGCATGGAGACGTTATCGGGGGCGTGGTCATGCAGTCTCGGCGCGCTCTTCTTCAGGGCCTCATCGGGATCGAAAACGGAGGGAAGGGGTTCATAGTCAACCTGGATGAGCTTGAGTGCTTCTTTGGCCGTATCCTCATCCACCGCGGCTACCGCAGCGACGCAATCGCCAACGAACCGGACCTTATCTACACATATAACCTGCCGGTCACGGGAGGATCGCAGGGGGCCAATCTTGATGCCGAGGGTATCTTTGCCGGTGATTATCGCTTTTACACCCGGGACCCGGGCCGCCCGGGAGGTGTCGATGCCCAGAATACGCGCGTGGGCGTGAGGGCTACGCAGAAGCTTGACCCGCAATAGGCCTGGGAGCACCATGTCCCCAACATATTTTGCCTCTCCGGTGGCCTTGACCTGAGAATCAATCCTGGGAACGCTCTTTCCTATGACTGCATATTCCGGTGACATAGGCGGTTCTCCTTCTAAAGTGGACAGTAGTCAGTAGTCAGTAGCCCCACCCCCTTACCCCCCGGAAGACAGAAGATAGAAGACAGAATCTATCTTCTGTCTTCTACTGCTGCGCTGCAGCCAGTATCGCCTCGACTATCTTTACGTATCCGGTACAGCGGCACAGGTTCCCGC
>CAZFEA010000390.1:0-3336 GCA_964518085.1 uncultured Dehalococcoidia bacterium | reverse complement strand
CTCCATGGCGGCGGAATTGAACGTGCTCGCCGATCAACTGGACAGGGTGGCCCAGGCAAACCGGCTCTACCGCGACTTTACCCTGAATAGCTTGAGGGACGGAATAAGAGAGGTCATAGCTGTTTTTCCGGTCTACCGCACCTACATCAATGCCTTTAGCGGCGACATATCCGATGAGGACAAGGCCACAGTCAACGCGGCCGTCGCCCAGGCCAGGCGGCGCAATCCCACGATGGGCTCGGCCCTTTTTGATTTCATTCGCGACACCCTGTTGTGCAGAGCGCCACAGGATGCAACGGAGGGTGGCTCTTCCGATCAACAGCTATTTGTGATGCGCTTTCAGCAGTTGACCGGCCCCGTCATGGCCAAGGGTGTCGAAGATACCGCTTTCTACGTCTATAATCCGCTGGTCTCTCTCAACGATGTAGGCGGCAACCCCGGCCGGCTTCCGGCCGGCGTAGATGAATTTCACCGGCAGAACTATGAACGACGCCACACCTGGCCTCATACCATGGTTTCCACTTCTACCCATGACTCAAAAAGGAGTGAAGATGTCCGTGCCCGCATCAATGTCCTTTCCGAGTTGCCCGCGGAATGGAAAGCAGCCTTGACGCGCTGGAGCCGACTCAACGGCGACAAACGGGTAAGCACCGAAGAGGGAGTTATTCCGTCGCGGAACGAAGAATACCTGATCTATCAGACCCTGCTGGGCACCTATCCGGCGGGACAAATGGCTGAACAGGAGTCTTCCCGGTACCAGGACAGAATCAAGAACTATATGCTCAAAGCCATGAAGGAGGCAAAGGTCCACACCAGCTGGGCGCACCCCAACGAAGAACATGAAAAGGGAGTGCTGGATTTCATTTCCCGGATTCTGGACCCCGCCTTCTCAGAAGCCTTTCTGTCCGATTTTCAAAAACTTAACCACGTGGTCACAACCTGTGGCAAATACAATTCTCTATCGCAGGTCGTCCTCAAGCTACTGTCTCCGGGAATACCCGATATCTACCAGGGAAACGAACTGTGGGACTTCAGTCTTGTTGATCCGGACAATCGCCGTCCCGTCGATTTCGACCGGCGGGTGGCCCTTTTAAGGGCGATCACTAAAAAGACGTCCAACGCGGGTAAACTGATGTCTCTGGCCAGGGAACTGGCAGCTTCCATCGGGGATGACCGGGCCAAACTATTCGTCACCCAGCGATGTTTGACTTACCGTCGCCAAAACCGGGAGCTCTTCGACCAGGGTATTTACATCGGCCTCGACGCCAGGGGCGTCAGGAAACGCCATATTTGTGCCTTTGCCTGGTACCAACCCTCGCGGTCGACCATTGTGGTTACCCCCAGGCTCATGGCCAAACTGACCCAGAACGGGGCCATAGCGCCCGTGGGCACAGGGGCATGGGGAAATACCCAACTGCTACTGCCCCGCCCCACCCGGGCAGGGCGCTACCGCAACATTCTTACCGGAGAGATAGTCCATTCCGAAAGCGACGGCCATTTCCGGCTGCCGCTGGCTGAGGTTTTCACCAGTTTTCCGGTCGCGGTGCTGGAGACCGGACTGTAGCCGCGGGGATGGTGGTCTGGCCCGCCCTTGCCTTTCCGGTGGTTGAATAATCCACGGGAATTTGAAGGGGTTGTACAAAAAACGTGTTTGAGGATGTCATCTCAGTCTTGGTCAATTTGAGAGCGGGCCAACGGCCCGCGGGTACGGCTCTATTACATTTTGGTCGGCTCGAGCGCGGGCCAACGGCCCGCGGGTAGGGGAAGCGCTACGGGCGAAGCCGGATTATCAACAATATCGAGGCCAGCGCCAGCGTCGGAACCGTTATTACCACGCCGGCCTTAGCCCACTGCCCGAAAGTTATGTGGGCCAGGGCCCGCCTCTCCAGTATCCCCAGGGCCACAATATTCGCCGTACTCCCGATCATGGTGGCGTTGCCACCAAGCGTCCCCCCGAAAAGCATGCCCCACCACAACGGCCCGATGTTCATTCCCAGGGTTTCCAGGTCCTTGATTATGGGTACGAAGGTGGAGACCGCCAGCACATTATCCATGAAGGCGCTCAAGACAGCGCTGCTCCAGGTAATGGCCAGGAAAAGGACCGTTGGGCTTTGACCGGCCACCGAAACGATGCCTCTGGCCATGCTCTCGGTTACGCCGACGAACCGCAACGTGCCGACCGAGGCAAAAAGGAGCAGGAAAAAAGACAGCGTCCACCAGTCAACCCTTTTTTCCAGCAAATCGCGGGCCTTTTCTCTTTCCATGAGTAAAGCCGCCCCCGCAGCCAGCAGGGCGATGGCCAGTAATAACGTATTCTTTGGCAGCCCGATGAGTTTTTCCAGAGGGGCATGGAGCACCAGGCCGATAATGGTGGCGACAAAAATGGTCCAGGAACTGGCTAAACGCCTGTCGAACAGACCCCCAGGCGGATGCTCTCCCGGCCCGGGATGGTCATGGCCCAGATGTAGTTTGGCGCTGAGGCCCCCAATATCTTTCCGAAACAGTAAGAGGGAAAGCCCGATGGTCAAAACAAGCACCACCAGCGAAATAGGGGAGGCCATCCTCAGAAAATCGACGAAGGTCAGGTTGGCCCTCAATGCTATGATAATTCCCACCGGATTGCCGACCACGGTGGCGCTGCTACCAACGTTGGTGGCGAAAACCAGCATGATGACGAAAGGCAATGGATTCAGCTTGAGCCGGGAGGTTATCCCCAGTACTGCGGCGATCATGAAAAGGGTCGAGGTCACTTCATCCACCAGGGCGGCAAAAAAGGCCGCCAATAGCATGAGCAATATGAGGAGTCTCTTTCCGTCTCCCCCCACCGCGGCCAGGATCGAATTTACCAGGGCTTCAAAGAACTGGCGCTCCTCGAGAAAGCCCACTACCACCATCATCCCGATAAGGAATAGTATTATGTCCAGTCCGGCCGCTTCCAGCAAATGGGGGATATCGGTGAGGCCGAGGATGAGCATGCCGGACACGGCCACCAGGGCAAAGCCGAGACGGTACCTCCAGAAGAACAGGGTCCCGAACAGCATCGCCCCAAACAAGCCGAGGGCCATCACCTGCTTGCCCGGCAATCCGAACAGTGCAGCCACAAGAAAGGTTAAGGCAACCAGCGAAACGTAGATAATGACGTTCTTCCGCACTATACCGTAGGTCCTTTCGAGGGAGGTTGTTCGCCCGAACCAGCAAACGGGGAATTTCCGAAATAGACCTTGGTATGCGGCCACGGTATCTCAATGCCTTCTTTGTCAAACTCTTTCTGTATCCTCCGGCGTAACTCGCCCATCACCTCCCACGGCCGGATGGGCCTGGTATCGCCCAAAATCT
>CAZFEA010000389.1:0-3339 GCA_964518085.1 uncultured Dehalococcoidia bacterium | reverse complement strand
AGAGCTTGCCCTGAGCGAAGCCGAAGGGGTGAGGGTGACCCCGCTCGCCCGACAGGCTTTAGACTATCGTACCCGAAAGGTCCTGGGCGCCGCGCGGCGGCCAGGACCTTTTCTGTATGATGCTTTGTATTCCATTGACAATAGCTGCCAAGTTTGCTAGGGTTAACATAGGGTACACCATGGGGACTCATTTTTGGTTATGTGTTAAGACTATTTTGCGAAGAATGCCATGATTTCAAAGTATCTCAATGAAGCAATGCGAAGAGCAAACTACAAGATTCTGGGCGACGGAACATTTTATGGATGGGTTAAGGAACTTGACGGTGTTTGGGCTAATGCCCCGAGCCTCGAGGGGTGTAGAGAAGAATTGTCGTCCGTGATTGAAGATTGGCTCCTTCTCGGACTCAAGCTGGGTCATCATATACCTCCTCTGGGCGAGATAGACTTAAACAAGCAGGGCGAACTGATCGAGTCCAGATGAGTGAGCGCCTTAGCCCGGTCTCCTGGGGCGATTTGGTGCACAAGCTGAGTTGCCTCGGCTTCTCGGGCCCCTACCAAGTTGGCAAGCACAACTTCATGGCAAAGGACAAGTTAAGGTTGACTATCCCCAATCCCCACAAGAAAACCATTTCTGTTGGGTTGCTCAAAGAGGTTTTGGATCGAGGTGGCATTAGCCGGTCGGATTGGCTGAAGGTAGGCAAGAAATAGCTGTCCTGGCAAAATTCCAGCCCCTGTTCTATCCCCGGTCGGTGGCCCTCATCGGCGCCTCGTCCAATCCGGCCAAGATAGGCTACCTGGCGCTGCGCAACATCCTGGAATGGGGATTTGAGGGACTGGTATATCCCATCAACCCCGATGGCAAGGAAATACTCGGCCTGAAGTCCTATCCCACCCTGGCCGACGTCCCGGCGGAAAAGATCGACCTGGCGATGATCGCCCGGCCGGCGGCGGAGCTGGCTGCGGTCATCGCGGAGTGCTCCCGCAAGGGCATCAGGGCGGCGGTGATCGTCAGCGGCGGGTTGAAGGAGATGGGGACCCGCGAAGGCATCGAGGTGGAAGACCGGCTGGCCTGCGCCGCCAGCGCCGCCGGCATCTCGGTCATCGGGCCGAACACCATCGGCATGATCAGCCGTAATGCCAGGCTGAATGTCAGTTTCCAGGACACCCTGGCACGTTTGAAACCGGGGAACATCTCCCTGGTCACCCAGAGCGGCGGCACCTGCATGTACATGGTGCATCAACTTATGAACCTCGGCGTGGGTGTCTCCAAGGCCATGAGCCTTGGCAACCGCTGCAACATTGATTTCCCCGACCTGCTGGAATACCTGGCTGAAGACGATGACACCCGGGTGGTCATCCTGCACATCGAGGGGCTGGACAATGCCCGGAGCTTCATTGCCGCCGGGCAAAAACTGTCCTCGAAGAAACCGGTCCTGAGCTATAAGGTGGGAAACTACGACACCCTCTGCGGCGCGGTCAGTTCCCACACCGGGGCCCTGGCCACCCGTCCCGAGGTCCAGCGCGCCGCTTTGAAACAGGCGGGATTCATGGCGCTCACCAGCACGGTTGACCTGGTCGATGCCGCCAAGGCCCTCAGCTATCAGCCGAGGGCGACAGGAAACCGTTTCGCCGTCTTATCGCCCCAGGCAGGCCCGGCGATAATCATTTCCGACACCTGCCAGCGGCTGGGACTTTGCCCGGCGCAGTTTACTCCCGCCACCCGGGAAAAGCTGCACGCGCTGGTGGACCCCACCACCTACAAGGACAATCCCATCGACATGGCGGTCACTGCCACCCGGTTCGACGAGAGTCTCAAGACGCTGGAGATCGTTGCCGCCGACGATAATGTCGACATTATCATCTGCGCCACCCTGTTTCACGGCACCTATATCCACCTGCTGCGGGCCTTGATCCATTTGCACGACCGGCTGGGCAAGCCGGTGGTAGTTTGCAGCGACACGCCGCTGGGCGTCCCCAACCCGGAGGCGGTCGAGCTTGAAAGACTGAAGATTCCGACCTATCCCTTGCCCGAGCAGGCCGCGCTGGCGGCATGGGCGATCTCAAGTAACAAAGGTCCGGCTAACCACGAATAAACATGAATTCACTCGAATGGACGATCCAATATTTGGGCGCTCAATAGTTGCAGGACGGAGAGTTTGATCTCGTAGGGGCTTGATTCATCAAGCCCTAATCGGGTTTGATAAATCAAACTCCTGCGGTACGGATTCACCATGATTTATTACCTTTGTATTCGTGTTTATTCGTGTTCATTCGTGGTTTCCGGACCCCGTCTTGAATTTTGAATCTTGAATCTTAGATCCTGTTGTGGGAGGTAACGAAATGTCTTTTAGTGACGCCTGGCCAAAATTCACCGCCGCCGCGGTACAGGCGGGTCCGGTACTCAAGGATGCACCGCAGTTCTTCGATGCCCGGGCAACCCTGGACAAGGCAGTAAGCCTCATCGAAGAAGCCGGACGGAACGGCACCCGGCTGATTGTCTTTCCCGAATGCTGGATGCCCTCCTTCCCCTACTGGTGCCTCGACTACCGCGACCGCGGCAGGTTTGTCGACATCTGGGCTAAATTCTTGAGATGTTCTGTTGAGGTGCCCGGCCCGGAAACCGAAGCTCTCTGTGCCGCCGCCAAACGGGCCAACGCCTATGTCGTCATGGGCATAAACGAACGCGATGCCAGCTACCCGGCCAGGATGTACAACTCCATGGTCTATTTGAGCCCGCAGGGTACCGTTATGGGCACACATCGCAAGATCTGCAACACGGTGCAGGAGCGGCTGTTCCACACCCCGGGCGACGGCGGGAACAATCTCTATACCGTGTTCAAGACCGGGATAGGCACTCTGGGCGGCTCGATGTGCGGCGAGCATTCCCAGCTACTCCTGGTTTACCACTGGATAATGCAGGGGGTCCAGGTGCACTGTTCGCTGTGGCCGGGGCGGAGGGGCCTGGAAGCAATAACCGACGTACGCACCCGGGCAACCTCGATGACCGCCGGGGCATATTGCGTGCTGGCAGCCACCTACATGTCCGAAAAAGACCAGCCGAAGGACTTCTACCCCAACAGCCTGTTCAGCACACCCGATGGGTTCAAGGGAGGCAGCGGCATCGTAAGCCCAGCGGGGGAGTACGTGGCCGGGCCGGTCTTCGACCGGGAAGCCATCGTGTATGGCGAGATCGACCTGGCCAACACCGACCGGAGCCGCGCCAGCGCCGCCCTGACCGGAATCTACAGCCGCTGGGACCTGCTGAGCCTGAATGTCCAGCAGGCGATTTACACCCCGTCCGTTCCGGTAACCATCCCCCTTTGGCCAAAGGGCGACCTT
>CAZFEA010000388.1:0-3353 GCA_964518085.1 uncultured Dehalococcoidia bacterium | reverse complement strand
GGGATTTAATCTCCCCCTTTCGCAAAAGGGGGATTTAAGAGGATGCAATTCAGTAGGGAAAGACCAGTGTGCTGACCTATAACGGCTCGCTTAAGCAGTTCTCCAGGAATTTGCGTAGCGGCATGACTGATGCCGAGAGGCGTCTCTGGTCCAGGATAAGACGAAGGCAACTTAAAGAATATCAATTTTTCCGGCAGAGGATAATCGGTAGCTACATAGTCGATTTTTATTGTCCCAACGCCAGGCTGGTTATCGAATTGGATGGCGGCCAGCATTACAATGACGAGGGCATTGAAAAAGACAGGAAAAGGGATGAAGTGTTGATGCGGCTGGGACTGAATGTAATGCGGTTTTCCGACCGGGACGTTTTTGAGAACATTGAAGGGGTACTGGAAAGGATATTTGAAGCTTTGCCGGAGAAAATCCCCCTCAATCCCCCTTTTGCCAAAGGGGGAGGAACGGAAAATCCCCCTCAATCCCCCTTTTGCGAAAGGGGGAGGTGATGGGGTCTCCCCCTTTGAAAAAGGGGGACTAAGGGGGATTTAAGAACACCGGATGTTTCGCAAAGTTGGACTCTTGCCGAAGTGAGGGGCGAAATCCCCCTCGATCCCCCTTTTGCCAAAGGGGGAGGGAGTCAGGGCAGCTATGAACTACGCCGAAGTTGCCGTTAACGCGCCGGTAAGGTCACCTCGCACTTTCAGCTACAGCATCCCGGAGGGCATGACGGTGGAGGTAGGGCAGGGGGTGTGGGTCCCTTTTGGCGCCAGGACCCTCCAGGGAATCGTCTGCCAGGTTACCGGTGTCCCGGCGTTTGAACAGACCAGGAACCTCGTTTCCACTATCGACCGGCAGCCGCTTCTTGCCCCATGGCAGGTGGAGCTGGCTCGCTGGGTCAGCGACTACTACTTTTGTCCGGTATTTGCCGCCTGCGCTTTGATGCTGCCCCCCGGCTTCGAGCGCAAGCTGATCACCTCGGTCCAGCGACTTGACGTGTCTCCCGGCTTCTCGCCCTCGCTGTCCCCAGACCAGCAAATGGTGTTGGCGGCGGTGGGCGTGGATGGGACGACGCCGGTGAAGGAGATGGAGAAGGAATTTGGGCGGAAACTGGTGCGCCAGGCAGTCCAGGCGCTGGTGCGCAAGGGGCTTTTCCACAGGCTGGATGCCCTGGAAAAAGAGCGGATCAGGCCCAAGAAGATCAAGGTGATCTCGCTGGCCATCACCGGCGCGGAAGCGGCGGGCGTAATCGAGTCCTGGCAAAAGGAAGGCAAACACGCCGCCGGCACGGCCGTCCTCAAAACGCTGCTTCAAGAAAAGCGGCCGCTAACTCTTTCTGAAATCAAAGCCGGGCTGGCCGCGCAAACAGGATACGAGAAGCAAGAGGCAACAGGCGGGAAGACGGCAAATCCTGCCTCTCGCCTCCCGCTTCCCGCATCTAACCTCTCCCTGGGAGCGCTGCAAAAACTGGGAATGATTTCGGTCGAAGAGAAGACCGTCAGGCGGGATCCCCTGGAGTCATACCGGACCGCCCCGTCCCCGCCCCCGGTGCTGACCCCTTACCAGGATGCCGCCTTTCGGCAACTGGAAAAGGCCCTGGACGAAAAGCGACCGGCCACATTCCTGCTGCACGGGGTGACCGGCAGCGGCAAGACCGAGATATATCTGCGGGCGGCGGGCCGGGTGGCGGCCATGGGAAAGAAAGCCATTGTCCTGGTGCCGGAAATCGCGCTGACGCCGCAGACCATCAGCCGCTTTATGGGGAGGTTTCCGGGCAGGGTGGCGGTGTTGCACAGCAAGCTGTCCGCAGGAGAGCAATACGACGAATGGTGGCGCATCAAGAACGGGGAGTGCGACGTGGTCATTGGCTCGCGCAGCGCCGTCTTTTCTCCGCAGGCCGACCCGGGACTGATCGTCATCGACGAAGAACATGAGTGGACCTACAAGCAAAAGGAAAACCGTCCGCTTTATCATGCCCGCGATGTAGCTTTGAAGATAGCTGAGCTGACCGGGGCCACCGTGGTCCTGGGCAGCGCCACCCCCGACCTTGGCAGCTATCATAGCGTTGAATCGGGCCGGTACCGGTTGCTAAGCCTGCCGGAGAGGGTGTCCACCTCCGGCGGATCATCTCTGCCACCGGTTGACATCGTTGACATGAGACAGGAGCTCCTGGCCGGGAACCGGGGCCTTTTCAGCCGGAGCCTGGTGCGAGAGGTGCGCCAGGCATTGAGGGACCGGGCCCAGGTGATATTGTTTCTCAACCGGCGCGGCGCCAATTCTTTTATCCAGTGCCGGGACTGTGGTTACGTGGCGCGCTGCCGGCGCTGCGAGGTGTCGCTGGTCTATCACCGCGACCAGGAGCGGTTGATTTGCCACCAGTGCAACTGGAAGGTACGGCTGCCGGAACAATGTCCCCAATGCCGGAGTCCGAAGATAAAATTCCTGGGCGCCGGCACGCAGCGAGTGGAAGACGAGGCCGCCCTGAATTTCGAGGGGGCCCGGCTGCTGCGCTGGGACCGGGATGCCACCAGGGAAAAGCACTCCCATGAAAGAATACTTCGGCAGTTCAGCGACCATGAAGCCGATATTCTCATCGGTACCCAGATGGTGGCCAAGGGGCTGGACATCCCGGCGGTCACCCTGGTGGGTGTGGTCAACGCCGACGTGGGGTTGTTTCTGCCCGACTTCCGGTCTGCGGAGCGCACTTTTCAGATATTGACGCAGGTTGCCGGGCGGGCGGGAAGGGGTCCGAAAGGGGGGAAGGTGATCATCCAGACATATAACCCATCGCATTATGCCATTGTCGCCGCTTCGCAGCATGACTACCGGGCATTTTACCGCAGGGAGCTGGGATACCGCCGCGAACTCAATTACCCGCCCTGCGGGCGCATGGTATGCCTGAGTTACCAGAGGACGAGCGAAAATGCCTGTAAGGTGGAAGCCGAACGCGTGGCTGGCCTGATAGCCGACGAAGCGGCCAGGGGGATTTTCGATGTCCAGGTGCTCGGCCCGACGCCCGCTTTCATCGCCAGGAAGCGGGGACGGTATGAGTGGCAGATGATCCTGAAGGGTAAGGACTGCCATGGCATTCTTTCCGGCCTGGCATTGCCCTCGGGCTGGACGGTGGATGTCGACCCGGTGGGGCTGGGGTGAGGCAACGGGCGACAGGCGACAGGTGACAGGTAACAGGTAACAGGTGACAGGTATCAGGATGGGGCGTAGTGGCACGGTGCCCGTGCCGGGGAGGGGTCAGGGCAACAGGCAACAGGTTTCAGGGGGGGGGCGTAGGGCACAAACGCAATAAATTGTGACGAATCGATCCCGTAGGGGCTTGATTCATCAAGCCCTGGTTGGGTTTG
>CAZFEA010000387.1:0-3394 GCA_964518085.1 uncultured Dehalococcoidia bacterium | reverse complement strand
CGGTTAATTCCATTCTGGTCAATTTGAGGGCGGGCCAGCGGCCCGCGGGTACGGGCGGGCTAACCAGAGTGCCCGACTTGTCGGGGCACTCTGGTTAGCCCCTGCAGAAGCCCCACCCATTTTTTTCCCCCACGCATCGTCCTTGACAATCTTCCGCCCGGTGTGCTAGATTCGTGGGCGATGGTCGGGACCGTCATAATCGCCGGGGGTGGCCGGTCATGAAGAATGGCTGTACCCTGACGGGATTGATTCGCTCGCCTCAGGCGGGCTGGCAATGACAAACAGAATTCTGATGGAGGCCAAAAATGCGCCGGGGTATGGTTATAGACCTCAAGCTCTGCATCGGATGCAATAGCTGTGTGATCGCCTGCAAAGCGGAAAACGGCACTCCGCCGGGCATTTTCTGGAATAAGGTGCTGGAAAAAGAGGAAGGCGTTTTCCCCGCCGCCAGGCGGGTCTTTTTCCCCACACGGTGCATGAACTGCGAAAATGCCCCCTGTTTGAATGTATGCCCCACCGGAGCCACCTACCGCAACGGCATGGGCCTGGTGCTGATCGATAGCAACAAATGCTCCGGCTGCCGGGCCTGCATGGTGGCCTGTCCCTACGAGGCGCGTTACATCTGGGACGGGAAGACCACCTATTTCAGCAGCGGACCGGTACCCTTTGAACAGGTCAAGTACAAGAAACACTGCGCGGGCGCGGCCCAGAAATGCGATTTCTGCGTCGATAGGCTGGAAAAGGACCTGCAACCCTACTGCGTCCAGAACTGCCTCACCGGGGCCCTGACCTTCGGCGACCTGGACGACCCCTCGAACGAAGCCCGCCAGGCATTGTCTTCGGGGCGGACTTCGTTCCGGCTGAGGGAAGAGCTGGGCACATCACCGACGGTCTACTATCTCGGATAATTAACAGAGGACACAGAGGAGTTAGGAGTTAGGGAAAAGGAAAAAGGCAAAACAGAAGACAGAAGATAGAAGATAGAAGATAGAAGATAGAAGACAGAAGACAGAAGACAGAAGACAGAAGGCCCCACCCCCTACTGGCTACTGGCTACTGGCTACTCACTACCGTCGTACTGACTACTCGATCAGGAGGTATATATCATGCAGATAGAATTGAATGAATTCATCATCAAGGCAAAAACCCAGCAGGAATGGCACTGGCTTATCGCCATTGCCCTGTTCCTTGCCGGCATAGGCGGCGGCGCCTTCATCGTGTCCTCATGGGTAGTCAAACTGCCGCTGGGGAGCTTCATCGGCATCCTCATCGTGGCCATCGGCTCCTCGCTGGCCTTCTTTCTGGACCTTGACCGCAAGAGCCAGTTCTGGCGGGTAATGTTTCGTCCCCAGACGTCGTGGATCAGCCGGGGAATACTGTTGATAATGCTGTTCACCCTGTTCGGTCTGCTTTCCCTGATCATTGACAGCCCGGTGCTTCTATGGGTAGCCACTATTTGCGCGGTGGGTGTGATGATGTACTCCGGCTTTGTACTCTCTTATTCTCCTTCGATACCCTTCTGGAACACGCCCCTTCTGCCTCTGATCTCCATCGTCTACGGCCTGATGGGAGGAGTGGCCCTCCTGTTCGGCATCAGCCCGCCCGGTCCCGAACTGAAACTCCTGGAGACCTGGGAAATGGGACTGATCGCGGTATGCGCCATCCTGATCTTCGCCTATTTGATAACCATGTCCAGCAGCACCATTGCCGCCCGGGAGGCAACCAGCAGCCTGGTCACCGGCCGGCTGGCCCCGGTGCTGTGGGGACTGGTGGTTGTTGCCGGCCTGATCATTCCCTTCGTGCTGGCCTACCTGGCCAGGCTCAACCTGGTTAGCTCGAGTGTGATGGTGCTGGCAGCGATCATGGAACTGGCCGGCGCCCTCAGCTTCCGCTATTGCCTGCTGCGGGCGGGCATCCGGCTGGCGGTGGCGTAGGAAGACCAAAATCAAGAATGTAAAACTGGTACCGGGTAACAGGCATCAGGTCACAGGTAACAGGTAACAGGCATCAGTCCTGGTTTTTTGAATCCTGGTGGGAGGGACCTATGAGGTACTACAGCGCGATAGGGGCCGTCATTTTCATCCTGGCGCTGGGCTGCGCCAGGCCCGCGGCGGAGGTTTCCGCGCCGCAGCCGGCGCCGGCTGTCACCAGAGCCCCGTCCGGGGCCGCGCCTTCGGCCCAGGCGCGGTTCGACAAGATGGTCGCGGACGCCGCCAGGGAAGGCCGGCTGGTCATCTATTCCGCCCTGGCCCCAGGGCCGCGCCAGGCGGTGGCCGACGCCCTGAAGGCCAGGTTCGGCCTCGAAGTGGAAACAGTCAGCGGCAGCGGGTCCCTTCTGGTAGCCAGGGTTGAAGCTGAAAGACGCGCCGGCATCTACGCCGGGGATATCATCCTGGCCGGGGCCACAACCCAGTCGCTCTACAAGGAAAAAAGGTTTTCTCGCGCCCATGGACCGGGTGCTGGCGCTTCCGGAAGTGACTGACCCCAAAAAGTGGATGGCTGGCGCCCTCCCTTTCCTGGACGAGGAACGCATGATGATATCCTATTTCATACATGCCGGCTCCAGCATCGTCATCAACACCGAACTGGTGAAGCCCGACGAGTTGAAGTCCTACCGCGACCTGCTGGCGCCGAAGTGGAAAGACAAAATCCTGATGCAGGACCCGAGTGTGACCGGCGCCGGCAACATCTTCTTCACCATCAACCTGATGGAGATCATGGGCAAGGATTTCACCTTGCAACTGGCGCAACAAAACCCCGTCGTCATGAGAGACCGCCGGCTCATGCTGGAGTGGGTAGCCCGGGGAAGGAACCCCATCGTACTGGCGCCGGACACCAGCATGCTGGGTGAACTTACCAGGGCCGGAGCGCCGTTGAAGCACATTGTTCCCCGGGAAGGTACCTATGCCGGCGGCGGCGGCGGAGGCCTGGCGATGTTGAACCAGGCGGCCCACCCCGAGGCGGCAGCGCTGGCGGTCAACTGGGTGCTCAGCCGGGAAGGGCAAACAGTGCTGGCCAGGGCCCAGCCGGACCAGAGCCGCCGGCTGGACGTGCCGGTGGATTTCATCGACCCCGACCGCCGGCTCGACCCGAATGTGAAATACATCGACAGCGATGCCGAGAAATACCTGTCCGGCCGGATGGAGATGATGAAGCTGGCCAGGGAAATGTACGGACACCTGATGAAGTAATTGGAAAATTGAAAGATTGGAAGGTCTTGAATCTTCAATCTTAAGTCCCTTCATTCGTGTCCATTCGCGTTTATTCGTCTTTAAACTTCGATCCGTTCACGGTTCTTAATGGAGGAACCTGATGACAACCACCGTGCCTAAAGCTACAGACGATATCTGGATCCACACCATCTGTGACATGTGCCTGGGCGCCTGCGGCATCA
>CAZFEA010000386.1:0-3394 GCA_964518085.1 uncultured Dehalococcoidia bacterium | reverse complement strand
CAGCCGCCGGGTCCAGGCAGCAATATGCCGTGGGGGAAATAGTCTCCCGCCGTTCCCGGAGCGCCAAGCACTATTACAATGCCGATGGCAAGTTCACCGCTGAAATAAGCTCCGGTCCAATTCACTTCAAGGATGACAAAGGACAATGGGTGGACATAGACAACAACCTGGTTGCCTCGGATGTGGCCGGTTTCCAGTTCCGGAATGCGGGAAATGAGTTCAAAGCCTACTTCGCCGCCACAGCCGGCCAAGCGCCGGTGCTCAAGGTGCAGACGAAACAGGGAACAATTTCATTTTCACCGGTGAACGCCTCGTCCATTCCCGGCGCCGCCGCCGGGCCGTCTATCGTCTACAGAGGCGCCCTGGCTGGGGGCACTGCCGATCTGCGATACTCGGTAAGAAACAAGGGAATAAAGGAAGACATCATACTCAAGAGCTACACGACCAATACCTTCTCCTTCCGGCTGGCGGCGGACGGTCTACGACCGGAAATTGCCAGAACCGGCAACCTGTTGCTCTACGATGCCGCCAACAATGTCGCCGGCTACGCGCAAAAACCGTATGCTTTCGACGCCAGTGGCCGGATAACCCGGGCCGCCGGTTTCAGCCTGGTCAAAGACGGGGCCGGTTATGTCCTAACCATTACCGTGGACGCTAACTGGCTCCAGGCGCCGGGGCGGGCCTATCCGGTTACCATCGACCCGTGGTGGATTTACATCAGGGACCCTTATTCCCAGGACGCGCTGATAAGTGAAGCTTATCCCAACCTCCCCTTCGGCGGTACCAGCGACCTCTCGGTGGGCTACAACTACGATTGGCTGTTGGGCCGGACGCGATCCCTGGTCCGGTTCGACCTTACCACGATGTACTCCGAGCAGAGGATTATTGCCGCCCAGTTCTCCCTGGCGCTAAAAGAAACGGCTGATAGCAACAACCTGGAAGCCAAAGTCTACCGCTTTAAAGACCGGCGGGGGCCTGGCGGCGAGGACTGGAATTGGAAAGAGCACGAAGTCACCTGGGAGGCGGCTCACAGCACTTCGAACTGGACACAGCCGGGCGCCGAGGGAGATTACTGGACCCCGAATAGCAGTCCGCCATCACCCAAAGACCCGGAGCGGGTACCGCGTAGCTTCAATAATACTATCGCAGGCAACAAGGCGGTATGGTGGGTTACCGACATGGCGCGGGAATGGTACGCCGACTCTTCAAAGAACCACGGGCTGATCGTCATCGCCGCCGATGAAAACCAGGCGGCGAAAATCTATTACTCCCGCGAGGGCGCCGCCAGCGCCAACTTCGAGCCGACGCTGTGGGTCTACTACGAGGCGGGGTTCGCCGGCGTCCAGGACTACTGGACGTATGTCGACCTCCCGCTGGGCGACGGCCAGGCGGCCATGGTCAACGTGGCCGGCGGCAACCTGGTGTTGAAGCATCGCGACTGGAATGTAGCCGGCAAAGGCATCGACGCCGTCATCGACAGGATATATAATAGCAGCGACGGCGGCAGCCATGACTTCGGTTATGGGACCATGGCCAGCATCCACCCCGAGCTAACGGCCTATCCCGTGCCCCAGCCACGGGCGCGCCTGTTCTTCGACCCCGGCGGCGCCTGGCATGCCTTCGAGCCCCAGCCCGAGGCCAACGGTACCCACGCCGGGAAATACTACCGCCCCCGGGGTCTCAAGGCCGAGCTGGAAATGGGCGGCGCCGACTACCTGGTGAAATACGACAGCGGCATAACCTTCAAATACAATTCCAGCCACCGCCTGGTCAGCGCCTACGACCGGAACAATAACACAATTTATTATTACTACCAGGGCGGGCTAATTACTTCCATTAATGATACGGCGACACGAACAATGACCTTTACCCGCGACCCCGGCGATGGCGCTATCCGCACCATCGCCGACACCGGCATGCTGGGCCGTTCCACAAGCTACGCCTACACCTACAGTCCGGATAGTTTGTCTTTTACCAACCAGCGCGGTAACACCGCGGTCTGGAGACAGAAGCCTGACTACAGCGGCATGGAAATAGTTGATCCCAGGCAGCAAAATGGCGCCGGCGCAGCCACCGCCGAGGTCACCTGGACCACAATCTCAGGCTGGCAGAGGGTCAGCTCTTTTAGCTATATCAAGCAGGATGGCTCAAAAGACACCTACACCTTCACTTATGACACCGACAGCCACGCCACCTTTGTTATGGACCCGTCACTTCACATAACGACCTATTTCTGGGACCCTCGCAGCGGCGCGGTGACCAGGACCTATGACGCCAGCCCGTACCAGTACAACGTGGAAAAACGGGAATACGGGGACAACTTCAACCTGGTCAAGACCATAGACCGGTATAATGAGCAGCAGGGGCCTCCCGGCAATACCTGGCTGCGCAACTACGACCCCAAGGATGAAAAACTCCAGTCCATGGTCGACCCCAAAGGTTTGACGGTGAGCTATTTCTATGACGACACGGCAAATCCGTACTATCCTACCAGGATAGTGGATGAACAGAAGAATACCACCAATTTCGCCTACTTCTCCAACGGCAACCTGCAGACGGTCACCTTCAAGATCAACGGCGTCGATAAGTCGGCGACCTACGTATACAACGCAAACGGGACGCTGCAGAGCTTCACCGACCCCCTGGCGAACGCGACAAACTACACCTATACCGCGGACCCGCAGTACAACCCGCACGGCAACCTGCGGACGATAACCGACGCCTTGACCAAGACCATCACCATGTCCTATGATAACGCCAGCCGGATGACCAGGAAGAGGGACGCCAAGAACCAGGATACAGTCTACGGCTACGATAACCAGGACAATCTGAAGACGATCACTTATACCGGGGCCGCTGGCATAACCTTTGACTACGACGGCAACGGCAATCTGGAAAGCATCACCGACAGCTATGGCGTAACCAGCTTTGAATACAACTACCGCAACCAGCTTACCAAGAAAACCCTGCCGGGCAATCCGGCGCCGGTGTTCGAGTACCAGTATTATCCTACCGGCAAATTGAAGAAAAAGATATACGGCGCTACCTGGACAGAATACTTCTACGATGAAAGGGGCCTGCTGATATCGGTGACCGACTCCTCCGGCCCGGTAATAGACTCGGTGGGATACGACCCCGACCACCTGGCCAAAGTGGTCACCTATGCCGCGGCCACCGGCCTGACTGCGAGCTACGTTCGGGACGAGGCCAACCGCTTGACCAGCATAGCCAACAAAAAGGGGACCGACATCCTGTCCCAGTATGCCTATACCTACCAGAGGAACGGCGTGGAGACCGTCCTGCGTCACAGCATGACCTTCAGCGCCGCCGGTCAAAGTGCGCAGGTGACCACCTACGGCTACAACGAGCTCAACCACCTGACCCTGGCCAATAC
>CAZFEA010000385.1:0-3408 GCA_964518085.1 uncultured Dehalococcoidia bacterium | reverse complement strand
TTGGCTCAGGGCAGGCTCTGGCCCTCTCCCGTCGAGGGAGAGGGAATGCAGGCACCCCGCCCGGCACGGCACACCGTGCCGCTACGCTGTTACCTGTTACCTGTTACCAGCTCTTGCGCCAGCCTTTCCTCCCCTGCCCGGTCCCTGACCTTTCCGTCCAGCCGGGCCATGTGAATGGCATGCAGGATTTTGCCCAGGGCCGGGCCCTGCGGCGCCCCCATGGCTTTGAGCCGGGCGCCGTCAATTTCTATCTTCGTATCGCGCAGTTCTGTCAGGAACAGGCGCATGTACCGGGCCGCGGCGGGATTACCGGCGGCGACAATGTTGGTTTGAATAGCGGACGGCAGGTAGTGGCCTAACAGTTGATAGACTTCGCTGTTGGTCATCCCGGCGCGGAACTCGCCGAGCCGTTCCTTCAGGCGCAGGGCGTCCCGCATCACGTGGGCCACCCTTGCCGGCAAATTGAGTCTGGAGATGAGCTCATTGCACTCCTCGAGGCTGAGGTCCCAGGACATAAGAGACAAATACACGGACATGGGCGGCTGTTTTGGCTGGAACTCCTCTCTTGCCCCGGTAAACGTGCGGTCCAGCCGGTCGTCGCTCCTCAAGGCGGGATGGACCTGGGCCAGTAAACCGAGTTCGCCGGCCCTCCTCAGGATGCCTTCAGGCGCAGTTTCCGCCAGTATTAGCTCCAGCTCATGCCGCAGCCGGTCGCCGCTGATGGTGTGAACGAAGGAAGCGTCCCGCCGCGCCATCTCTCCGGTGTGTTCTTCCAGCTTGAACTTCAGACGGTGCTCATAGCGGATGGCGCGAAACAGCCTGGTGGCGTCATCAATGAAGCTCCGGTCATGGAGCACGCGGACCAGGCCATCCCTCAGGTCTCGCTGGCCGCCGAAGGGATCAACGACCTGTCCCAGCACCGGCGGCGACAATCCCAGGGCCATGGCATTGATGGTGAAGTCCCGCCGCCGCAGGTCGTCCTGGAGTGAGCCGGGCTCGACCACGGGCAGGGCGCCCGGCCGGTCATAGCTCTCGGAGCGGGCGGTGACCAGGTCCAGGCTGAAGCCGCGGTAGGTCAGCTTGGCGGTGCCGAAGCGGTCATGGGCAACGACCCTGGCATCCTGCCGTTCCGCAAGGAGCCGGGCCAGGGCGATGGCGTCGCCTTCCACCACCAGGTCGAGATCAATGTTTATCCGGTCCAGCAGCAGGTCCCGGACGGCGCCGCCGACCAGGTACAGCGCCTGTCCCCTTTCGGCGGCGGCCTCGCCGGCGGTGCGGACCATGGCCATGAGGCGCGTGGCGATCCGTTCTTCCAGTTTCTGCAGCAGCTCCATGTCGGTGACTATTTTACAATAGCGCCCGGCAATTAGCGATTGGCTGTTGGCGGTTAGCCGTACTAAATACCTATTGACAAGCATCCGGCCGGTTGACTAAACTGTATGTTCAGGATCAGCGTCCGGCTGGTCCGCAAAGGTAATACACACAGATTGCATACAGTCCCAGCGCTTGATTTTGTGGCCTCGTTGCGCCGGCGCCCTGCCGGTGTTAAAGGATTCCCCCGATGAACAAACCCCTGGCCCTGGTGGGCCTCATCACCGTTGCCATCACTGTCTTTTCCCTTTTGCCCTGGCCGCAGAACCGCGGCGCCGCCCAGGCCCCGGTCGAGCGTCCCAAGATAAGCGCCCGGCTGGACCGGGAGCTGCGGGAGAAGACGGAACACCTGGAGCGACAACGTGCCGCCGGTCCCCAGGACACCCGTTCGCCGAGGCTGGCGCGTCTTTCCCGCCAGGAGATTTCCCGGCAGAAGGTATTCCTGCACCTGGCGAATTTTCCCGGCGAAGCCGAAATCGTCGAGTTGCGGGATGAGGGCATAAACGTCTATCCCGATTCCTGGATACCGCCGGTGGGCCGGCACCCCAGCGGATTTCTTATCGCCGAGGGCCCGGTGGGCAAAATTCGCGACCTGGCGGCGAAGAACCACGTGACCTTCGTCGAGACCGCCGAAAGCATGAGCAAACCGATGAACAACCAGGCGGCGGTGGCCGCCGGTGTCAACCAGGTGTGGAATATGGGATATAGCGGGGCCGGGGTTACGGTGGCGGTGCTCGATTCAGGCCTTGACCTGAACCACCCGGACCTGGGACCTGCGGTGGTGGCCAAAAAGGACTATTCTAACTATCCCGTCCTTGACGATACCGTCAACAATACGGTTACCGGTCATGGCACCCACGTCAGCGGCTCGGCGGTGGGGCGGGGCGCCCTGTCGGCCAGCAACCCGGCGGGAAGCTACCGGGGTTCGGCCTATGGCGCCAACCTGGTGTTCCTCAAGATCGGCATTGATGACAGCGGCGCCGCCAATTCCGGCGCCATGGTGGCCGCTATCAAGGCGGCGGTAGATAGCTACGGGGCAAAGGTCATCAACCTGAGCTACGGCTCCTGGAGCCAGTACCATGACGGTTCCGGGCAGACCAGCCAGGCGGTGGACTACGCGGTGGGCCAGGGGGCGACGGTTTTCGTGGCCGCGGGCAACGAGGGAAACGATGCCTGGCATTATTCGGGCACCGCCCCGGCCGCGGTTGGCGGCACGCCGGGGTATAGCAGTTACATCCAGGTGAATGTCGACCCCGGCACCGGGGCCTATCTCACTTATAACCTGGTCTGGTTTAATGGTACCGGGGCCAGCAACCAGCTTGAGCTGGAATTCTACAACTCCTCGTTTGTGGTGCAATCGCCCGGTTCGCAGGGCGTGCAGAGTCAAAGCTCGCGGGGGACGAAAAGCCGCGAGCCCTACTACGGTCCGGTGTCGTCGGGAACCTGGTGGCTGAGAGTCAAGAATAATCTGGCGTCACCCCAGCTATTCCATCTGTACTATAGCGACGAGCGCAATGGTCCCAGCGCCGGGGACGTGTGGTTTCAGAACCCCGACCAGGCCTATACCCTGTCATCGCCGGGCGAGGCGGATGGGGCCATAGCGGTGGGGGCGTATGTGACACGAACAGACTGGACCAATTACCTTGGCTCCGGGTACTATATCCCCGGTACGCAAGGCACCATCGCCAGCTTCAGCAGCCGCGGGCCGCGGGTAGACTCCGGCGCTCCGGGGAAACCGAATATTGTGGCTCCGGGCAGCGCCATAATCTCGGCCAGGGACGCCGTGGCGCCGGACCACCAGTACTCCTCCCGGATTATCGATAATGACGGTTCCGGTCTCGGCCCCGGCAACAGCGGTCCGGCCAACTACTATGTCAGCAACGGCACCAGCATGGCCTCGCCCTATGCTGCGGGCATAGGCGCGCTGCTTCTCAGCGCCAACCCGAACCTGACCCCGGCGCAGGTAAGGTCATACCTGGAAAGCACGGCAACCGATAAAGGCACCCCGGGCAGGGACGACATCTATGGCTACGGCCT
>CAZFEA010000384.1:0-3418 GCA_964518085.1 uncultured Dehalococcoidia bacterium | reverse complement strand
AGCCTGCAGCGACAGGCTCGAAAGCCTGTCGTACCGCCCCTCGGGCTAACCGCCGCGCCGCCCGAGGCGGCTCTCTGGTTAGCCCCTACAGTAGGCAGGGAATTCCCCGGTAGGGGCGAGCCGGCACCGTCCAACTTCATCTTAACAGGGGTGCAAATATTTCTTTGGCTAATTTACTCAGTTCGTCACGAGACAACACTGCTTCTTCTGTATCCTCATAAACTTTGTCATCCGGATCGGGAAACAATAACGGAGGAATACCGGCTTTGGGAGAATCTATCCTGGTTCCGGGAGCTCCCAGAGCGTTAACAAAATTGGCGTGCCCTTCCCTGGTCAAGATCCAATTTACGAAAACTTTGGTCGCGTTAGGATGAGGACTCCTAGGTGGTACAACCAGGACTCCTGATCCTGGAGAACCGTACCCGCCTTCTTTTGGTTTAGCAAAAGCTAAAGGTGCACCCAAATTGATGAATTCAATAGCGGTCTCCATGTTGGTAGCCACGCTTACCGGGTATTTCCCTTTGGCCACCCACTCCCCTTGCAGCCTCCTTTCCCTGGTAAGAACCGGTTGCTGGGCCACAAACTGGCGCATAAATTCTTTTGTTTCGTCTAAACCATAAACAAGGTTAAGCAGGGTCAGAAAACCTATCCCGGTGCCGGCGCCAGTCGGGTCATCGGCAACGATTTTCCCCTTCCACTTTGGATTTAATAAATCCTTGTAAGACGGAAATTCTTCTTTTTGAACCTGGTCCTTATTGAACATAATATACCGGTTATATGAGCGTATCATCCTGAATGTTTTATGGTCTTTGTCGGTAAATGGGAGACTTCCGCCGAACCACATTTTGGGGTCAGTGACCTCAGGCAGCAATAGCAGTGGCTCTAACTCCCCTAACAGTCCGCCGGGTTTCAGGGAAACTAATGCAGTAGACGATCCGGCCATAAGTACATCAACGATAAATAGACCGGCCCGGTTTTCTGCGCTCAATTTTTGGGCAACTTCACCACCCCGAATGCCCCCCACAGTTTCCACCTGGATGCCAAATTTTTTCTCAAAGTCTTCTACCGTTTTCTTTATTGCCGTGCTGCTCACACTCGAATAAATCATCAGTTTTCCTTCTGATTTAGCAGCTTCTACCGCTTTATTCCATTCTAACTCCCAGGATGGTTTTGCCGGTGCTGCGGCCATCTCGTTTCCGGGGGTAAGCGTGGGTGCTGGGGGCGCCGCTTTCGGAGTACAGCTTGCCAAAGTCGTAGCGATCAACCCGATAATCAAATATAGATACTTTTTCACTTTGCCTCCCGATTTTCGTACTGAGCGCCTTTTGCCTGAGATTGGTGTTATTATCTACAAATTTGAGGTCGGCAGTCAACCTGGGGAAACTGCCTGTAAACTCGTGCGCCGGCGCTCTACCGTGTTTGGGCGGGCGAGTCGCCAATTGCTAACAGCTAATCGCTAACCGCTAATCGCTAACCGCCAACCGCCAACTGCTAATCGCCAATCGTTGCCTGCCGCAACCGCTTGGTCTCGGCGCGATGGCGCTTGGTATCGAGGCGGCGTTCCCTGGAGGCCAGGGTTGGCCGTGTCCTGCGCCGCAAGCGGGGCTTTTCCGCCGCCTTGCGGACCAGTCCCGCCAGGCGTTCCAGGGCATCCTGACGGTTGGCTGCCTGGGTGCGGAACCTCCGGGCGTCGATGATGAGTACACCGTCTCCGGTGATCCGGCCGCGGGCAATGGAGAATAACCGTTTGCGGACTTCGTCCGGCAGGGAGCGGGAACCGGCTATGTCGAAGCGAAGCTGGACGGCAGTGGCGACCTTGTTGACATTCTGGCCGCCGGGACCCGAGGCGCGTACGAACTCCTCCGTTATTTCGCTCTCGTCAATGGCGATAGTTTCGATTATTCGGATCATGGTAGTCACGTTTGTTGTGTTGGTGGTTGAATCAAACAATAGGCTTCCGCGAAACTCCGCTGGGAATCTCTAAATCCCCCTTAATCCCCCTTTTTCAAAGGGGGAGACGGCACATCTGCCTGTTTCGCGGAAGGCTAAACAATAGTATATCACCTGTCGCATCGTGCTATAATGTCAGCCCGGTGTGCTATTCTGAAGGAGGTTACGGCTTGATAACTGATCTGCCGGAAGAGCGTCTTCTGCTCCTCTATCGAAGAATGTTGCTGGCGAGGCGTTTCGAAGAAGGTGTTTTGATCCTTGGGGCCGCGGGAAGACTCCCGGGCCACTATCACGTCTACATCGGCCAGGAGGCCGAGGCCCTGGGCGTGGAGGCCGTCCGTGGCAGTCAGGACCTCCTCTTTCTCAATCACCGTAACCACGGCTACCTTTGCTTCGCCGGCGCCGATGTTCGCCTGTTCATGGCCGAACTGCTGGGCCGGGCTACCGGATACAACGGGGGGAAAGGCGGCTCTTTCCATACCTGCGTCCCCGAACTCGGCATTCCCCATGTTACCTCCATTGTGGGAGGGCTGGTCCCCATCGCCGTGGGCGCCGGCCTTGGTCTGAAGCTCAGGGGAGTCCCCGCGATATCCTTCGCCATTTTTGGCGATGGATACATCAACGAAGGGGCCTGCCAGGAAGCTTTCAATCTGGCGGCGTTGAAAAAACCTCAGACGATACTTTTCTGCGAGAACAACAATTATGATGCCTCCCGGCGGGGATCCCCCACGCAATCGGCGCCACAATTGACCGGCCTGGCGGAGGCCAATGGCATACCCGCCGAGGCGGTGGACGGCACTGATTCCGGGGCGCTTTACCAGGCGTTGACCAGGGCCAGGAATCATACCCTGGGCGGGAACGGTCCCTATTTCATCGAGGCCAGAACAAAGCGATGGCCGGGCAACCGGCAAGCCCAGAACCCGACGCTGGCAACGGGGGAGACGGATATGACCATGGCCTGGGACCCGATCGTTCCCGGGCGGCTGAAAGAATGGGAGGAGTGGTATGTGTATGCCGACCCGGTGCTGCGCATCACCAGGGAACTCCTGGAGTCGGCGAAAATCACGCGGGAGCAGGTATTGCGCATGGACGAAGAAGTGCGGGACGAGGTAAGGCAGGCCATGGATTTTGGCCGGGATAGCCCGCTGCCCGATCCTTCAAAGGCCCTCGACGGGGTCTTTGCCTGATGTGACGGTACGGAAGGGCGCCATTATGTTGAAGACATATGCCGAAGCTCTGATGGACGCCATGAGGCAGCTATTCGAGAAAGATAAATCGCTGCTGATCATCGGCAGCGGGTTTGGCGGCGTGGCTATGCCTCAATTGATGGACCCATTGAAGAAAGAGTTCAGCGATCGCTTAATCCCGGTCCCCATATCCGAGCTGGGCAATGCCGGCCTCGGAATCGGGCTGGCGCTAACCGGATTCCGGCCGCTGGTGAATTTCGGCACCGGCAGTTTCATGTATG
>CAZFEA010000383.1:904-3423 GCA_964518085.1 uncultured Dehalococcoidia bacterium | reverse complement strand
TGGTGGTCGACCCGCTGTGCAACAACTCCGGTTCCAAGGCCGACGAGTGGCTCCCGATACGGCCGGGGACCGACGCCGCCCTGATCCTTTCCCTGATCAACGTGCTGGTGAACGAACTGGGCATCTACGATGCCGGTTTCCTCAGCCGCCGCACCAACGCTCCTTACCTGGTCAAGAGCGATGGTTATTATCTCCGCCTCGGGGGCAAGCCCGCAGTGTGGGATGTCGAGGAAGGACGGGCAAAGCCCTACGACAGCCCGGTGGCTCAATATGCCCTCCACGACAGCTTCCACGCAGGCGGCGAGGAGGTCCAGCCGGCGTTCCAGCGAATAAGGGAGCATATCAAGAATTATTCCCCGGAACGCGTATCGGAGATCACCACCATTCCGGCAGCCACCATCCGCCGCATAGCCGCCGAATTCGGCGCGGCCGCCTCCATCGGTTCCACCGTCACCATGGACGGCGGCGAATATCCCCTCAGGCCGGCGGCGGCCCACATCTTCCGCGGTGCCGGCGCCCACAAGCACGGCGTGGCCGTGGGCCTTTCGGTGCAGATGCTGAACCTGGTGGTGGGCGCCTTCTACGCCCTGGGAGGACACCGGGGCATGAACCTGATCGGGCCTGGATGGAGCTGGCAGCCGGGCGAACACGAGGGCCTGATCACCCCGGCGCAGGAGAACTACCGCCGCCAGGGGAGTTACTACAGCCTCAAGGCCAAGGCGGCCGAAACCGTGAGCCAGGACCACCTGTACCCGTTCTCGACCAACCTGTCGGCCAATTTCCTGGCTTCCAGCCTGGAAGGCGAGAAATACGGACTTCCCTACCAGCCCGAGGCGCTCGTTATCTCCCGCAGGAACATCTTCCTGGGAGGAGTGAACAAACAGGCCACGGTCAAAGCCCTGAACAACTTCAGGTTCGTGGTATTCTTCGGCACCCACCTCGACGAGGTCTCCGAGTTCGCCGACATCGTCCTGCCGGACAGCCACTTCCTGGAGAAGTACCGGCTTTTTCCCGCACTGTGGAGCGGCAGCAATACCCCCCAGGCCGACTACTTCCGTTGGGGATTGCGGCAGCCGGTGGTGGCGCCCGCGGGGGAGGCCCGGGACTGGGTGGAAGCGCTGGAGGAGCTGGCGGAAAGGCTGGGGCTGCTAAACAGGCTTTACCAGGCCTACAACAATAGATTCGGCCTCAAGGGCGGATACCGGCTGGACCCGCCCCGGAGGTATTCCCGGGAACAGGTCTTCGACCTGCGCATCAAAAACGAGCTGGGCGACGATAAGAGCCTGGCCTGGTTCCAGGAGCACGGTTTTTACAATGTCAAAAGGAAGACCGAGGAGACGTTTCCCCTGAACCGGATCAAGTCCCGCTTCCCTGTCTATTTCGAAAACCTGAAGGAGACGGGAAAGGTGGTCGCCGCCGCCAGCCGGCAAGCGGGGATCGCCTGGGAAATGGGCGACTTCCAGCCCCTGCCGGACTGGAAACCGTGTCCCGCCTACTCCAATCCCGGCGACTATGACATCTACGCCATCAACTTCCGGGTGGCCACCCACACCCACTCCTTTACCTTCCAGAACCCGTGGCTCAACGAGGCGGCGGCGCTGAACCCCTACGCCATGAAGGTATGGATCAACCGGGCCACGGCCCTCGAAAAAGGGATCAACGACGGCGACCGGGTATGTGTCGAGTCCCAGGCCGGGCGGCTGTTCGGACAGGCGAAAGTGACCGAGTGCATCCATGCCGAGACGCTGGGGATATCCAGCCACTTCGGCGGCTGGGCCCGGAGCAAGCCGGCCAACGCCAGAAGGGGGGACAATTTCAACTGTTTGCTGCCCTTCGACGCGGACCACCGTGACCCGGTATCATCGGGAGTAGATGCCTGCGTCAGGGTAAAGATATCGAAGGCTCCGTAGCGGCACGGCGCGCCGTGCCGGGGCCGGGGCCGTTTTCTTGAATCTTGAATCTTAGATCTTGAATCCAGAGGCTCGCCCCATACAGCAATATCTGAGGAGGAAAAAATGAACAGATGTCTATCCATCACCCTTCTGGCAACCCTGTTCCTGGGCCTGGCGCTGGCGGCCTGCGCCGCCCCGGCCGGCGGTGAGCCAGCCGCAAAGCCCACCAGCGCCCCCGCTTCGGCGGCCCCGGCCAGGGCCGCATGGGAGGAGAAGTGGGCTGCCACCCTGGCCGCCGCCCGCAAGGAAGGCAAGGTGGCCATCTACGGTTTCGTCGGTCCTGAGCTGAGGGATGCCTTGACCGGCGCTATCAAGAATGAGCTCGGCTTCGAAGTGGAACTGGTGGTAGGCAAAGGCGCCGAGGTCTCCACCCGGTTCATGGCCGAATGGAAGGCGGGGATAAACGCCGCCGACATCATGCTCTTCGGCGCCAGCACTTTCCTTACCAACCTGGACCCCGAGGTGGTCCTTGACCCAATCGGACCGAACCTGATACTGCCCGAAGTGACCGGTCCCGCCGCCTGGCGCGGGCCAGTATGTCCAGCCGACGTGGCTGGCGCGTGATCT
>CAZFEA010000383.1:0-894 GCA_964518085.1 uncultured Dehalococcoidia bacterium | reverse complement strand
CTACGCCCGCCGCCTGGCGCGACGGACGGCTGCCTTTCATTGACAGCGCCGGAAAGGTCATTCCGCTGACCATCAGCGTCCTGCCCTACCTCCTGGTCAATACCGACCTAGTCAAGCCCGGCGAGATAAAGTCCTACCGCGACCTGCTGCAGCCCCGGTGGAAGGGAAAGATCGTCATGTTCGACCCCACCATATCGGGGACGGCCAACGGCTGGGTGACCATGATCCTGACCAGGTCCTTCGCCCCCGGAGAGGGGGAGAAATTCCTGCGCCAGTTTGCCGGGCAGGAGCCGGTAATCACCAAGGACTCGCGGCTGCAAATTGAATGGCTGGCCCACGGGAAGTTCCCGGTGACCGTGGCTGTCGATACCCAGTCCGCCTTCAACATGCACAAGGCCGGCGCGCCAATTACCCGGCTGGCCGCCGAGGAAGGCGGCGTCATGAGCGGGGGCGGCAGCCACCTGGGCATATCGGCCAGGCGGCCTCATCCCAACGCCACCGCCGTCTTGCTCAACTGGCTGCTTGGCCCGAAGGGGCAGGAGGTTTACAGCAGGGGTTTCGGCGCCCCGGCGGCCAGGCTGGGGGTCAAGACCGAAGGGGTTAGCCAAATAGCCCTTCCCCTGCCCGGGGAAAAACTGTTCCAGGATGACGAAAAGTACATTCGCGCCTATGGCCCATCCCGGGAAACCGCCAAGACCGTCTTCGGTCCCCTGCTGAAGTAGCTGAAGTAGGGTGGGTTAAGCGCAGAGGGGCGGCGGCCGTAGCGGCACGTTGCACGTGCCTGTAGGGCGGCTGCGCGAACCCACCATTGGGGCGGTGGCCAGTGGCCGTAGCGGCACGTCAGACTGTGTGAAAATTAGATGACTCAGATTCAAATTGCCCGAACCACCGTTC
>CAZFEA010000382.1:0-3439 GCA_964518085.1 uncultured Dehalococcoidia bacterium | reverse complement strand
GACCGTGGTGGAAGTTGACGGCTCTTCCTTTGCCGTCTCGCTGGTGGAAATCACTCAACGGACTACCAATCTTGCCAGTCGCCGGTTGGGCGACCGGGTGAACCTGGAGGTTGACATCCTGGCCAAATATATTGAAAAATCTTTAAGGGGCCATCAGCCGGGCATAACCCGGGAGTTCCTGCTGGAACATGGATTTGCCAGGTAGTAGCCAGCAGCGGCATCCGCCAGAGGCGGACGGCCTGCCGGAAGACAGCAGTTAGTAGAAGTCTTCTTTCCCCTCGCGTGAGAGGGTTCACCCTCACCCTGACCCTCTCCCGTCAAGGGAGAGGGGATTTTGTCGGAGTAAAAAATGGAATTAGCTTCAATACCCGAAGCAATTGACGAAATAAGACAGGGTAAGTTCATCATCATAGTGGATGACGCCGGTCGTGAGAACGAGGGCGACCTGGCCATAGCAGCCGAAAGGGTAACTCCCGAAGCAATAAATTTCATGGCCAGAAACGCCCGGGGCCTGATTTGCCTGCCGATAGTGGGAAGACGGCTCGATGAGCTTGACGTACCCCTGATGGTCCAGGACAACACGGCCAAATACCGGACCGCCTTTACCGTTTCAGTGGAGGCCAAAAACAAGGTCAGTACCGGAATTTCGGCTCACGACCGGGCAGCGACGGTGAAGGCTATTCTTGACCCCAGTACGCGGCCTGAAGACCTGGCCAAGCCGGGACATATGTTCCCTTTGCGGGCGCGCGAAGGGGGCGTACTGGTACGGGCCGGCCATACCGAAGCGGTGGTCGACCTGGCCAGAATGGCCGGTCTATACCCGGCGGGCGTCATTTGCGAGATAATGAACGAGGATGGCACCATGGCCAGGCTGCCGCAGTTGGAAACAGTGGCCGCCCGGTACAATTTGAAGATAGTCAGTATTGAAGACCTGATCGCCTACCGGCGGCGCACCGAAAAACTTATTGAACGGGTTGCCGAGGCCAAGCTTCCTACCAGGTATGGCGAATTCAAGGCCATCGCCTACAAAAGCGCTATCGATGCTGACGAACACGTGGCGCTGATTATGGGGGACGTATCTGGTGGCGCCCCCGTGCTGGTGCGAATGCACAGTGAATGTCTCACCGGGGATGTCTTTGGAAGCATGCGCTGCGATTGCGGCGAGCAAGTTGGCATCGCCATGGATGCCATTGCCCGGGAGGGGCGGGGAGTACTGGTCTATATGCGACAGGAAGGCCGCGGCATCGGCTTCCATAACAAGATCCGGGCCTATGCCCTTCAGGACAAGGGGTTGGACACTGTTGAAGCCAACGAGTGTCTCGGTTTTGCCCCGGACCTGCGTGAATACGGAATCGGCGCCCAGATCCTGGAAGACCTCGGTCTGACCAGGATCAGGTTACTGACCAACAACCCCAAGAAGGTTGTGGGGTTGGAGGGGTACGGTCTGAAGGTAGTTGAGACGGTGGCCATTCAGGTTGAACCAAACCCTCATAATATCCTGTACCTGGAAACCAAGAGGAAAAAGCTCGGCCACATGCTGACCATTAAAGGGGACACAAGCAACTAGCGGATAGCGATTAGCGACTAGCGTTTAGCAATTAGCAATTAGCAATTAGCAATTAGTTGTTGGCCATTGGTGGTTAGGAGTTAGTGTCGCGTTTGGCATCGGTGGGGCGCGAGGATCCAATTGCTAATCGCTAACTGCTAATTGCTAATTGCTATTTGCTAGTTGCTAACTGCTAATTGCTAGTTGCTAACTGCTAATTGCTTTTAGGAGGGTAACCTTGGCGAATCAAATGGAAGGCTCTCTGCTCGGCAAAGGCTTGAAGTTCGGGGTGGTGGTATCGAGATTCAACGATTTCATTGGGAGCCGGCTCCTCGAAGGAGCGCAGGATGCCCTGGCCCGGCACGGTGTCGTCGATGACGATGTTGACGTGGTGCGCGTCCCGGGGGCCTTTGAAATACCCCTGGTAGCCAAGAAACTCGTTCAAACGGGAAAGTACGATGCGGTTATTTGCCTTGGCGCGGTTATAAGGGGCGGTACTCCCCACTTCGATTACATCGCCTCCGAGGTGACCAAGGGAATTGCCCAGATATCATTGGAAAGCGGCAGGCCGGTTATCTACGGCGTGCTTACGGCAGATACCCTGGAACAGGCCATTGAAAGGGCTGGCACCAAACTTGGCAACCGGGGGTTTGAAGCTGCGGTTTCCGCTATTGAAATGGCCAATGTTTTGAAGGCCATTGCCAGCGCCTCTGTCCCAGCGAAAGGTGGTAAAGCATGATCACGGTAATTCAGGAACGGCACATCAAACCTGGCAAACAGGATGAGTTGAAAATACTGCTGAGACAGTTACGCCTGGCGGCAATGAACCACCCGGGTTTTGTCACCGGCGAAACCTTGGTCAATTCCGATGACCCCAACCATCACATCGTTATTGGCAACTTCAAGAGCGTGGATGATTGGAAGGTGTGGGAAGGGGATGCCCTCCGCCGGGAAATAGCTGCCAGGATACGGCAACTGATGACCAAACCCCCGAAGATCACCGTGTGCGACAGTTTTAACTGGACGAGGGAATAGCGATTAGCCGTTAGCAATTAGCAATTAGCAATTAGTTCCTGCCCTTCCGGCGTCCGGTCGCTAATGGCTGAAGCTTATTCGCCCTTGGGCTTGCTGGCAAAGGTGTGCGGTATGGTCCGCATCGCCAGAGGCTATGCTAATCGCCAATTGCTAACGGCTAATCGCTAACTGCTTACACCTTGCACCCGTCCGGCCGGACCATCAATACCGGCACGGTGGCGGAACGGAGGATCTTTTCCGCCGTGCTACCCCAGACCCATCGACTAATGCCGCTGCGGCCGTGGGTGGCCATGGCGATAAGGTCGACGCCATTGTTCCGGGCAAAATCCACGATCACATCAGCGGCATTCCCTTTCAACATGGCTGTCCTGACATTCATATTCCTGGCTTGCAGTTTGCCGGCAACCTCTTTCAGGTAACTGGCAGCGCTTTCCTCCCGCATGTTCTGCAGTTTCACCACGTCAACGGTTGCCGTACCGCCGCCCTCGTCGGCAAATAAGTAAACCGGTTCTATGGCTATAAGCGCCACAATCTCATTGACGCCACAACCTTTGGCGATGGCTTCCACGTGGGGCAGAACGCATTCGGCAAGCTCGGAGCCATCCAGGGGCACCAGAATCCTGTTGTACAAAACGCCTCCTTAACACGAAGACTATGCAGCGTGAAATAGTATAGCCGTAAAGTTGGCGAAGTATCAAGTAGCAAGTCACAAGTTACCAAGGAAATTACAAATTCCAAGCGCCTGTGAGACATCGCTTTCATTCATGGGTTTCGAGCGCAGCCCCCTGGGTGTTTGTTTAGGACTTCCCCAGAAAAACTGGCTAGATACAAGCGCCCGGCTGGGGGCAATAGGGCCCC
>CAZFEA010000381.1:0-3441 GCA_964518085.1 uncultured Dehalococcoidia bacterium | reverse complement strand
TATTTTCAGAACCTAATACACCAAGGGAGACCCAAGTGAACAACCTGATCAAAGTCGCTGTCGTTATTGCCGCCCTGTCTATGCTGGGCCTGGCCTGTACCCCGGCGCGGGAAACGCCCATCCCCACCGCCCCTCCCACTGCCAGGGGCCCCGCCGCCGTGCCGAAACCGGCAGGGGAACAAAGATGGGAAAGCACCCTGTCCCAGGCCAAAAAAGAGGGAGACATTACCGTCTACACCACACTATCCGGGGATGTGCTCAGGAAAATCCTGGCATCCTTTACCGATAAGTACGGCATCCAGGGCAATGTCATTTCCGCCCGGGGACCGGAGCTCATGGAACGCATGGATACCCAGCGCCGCGCCGGGCTCAACCTGGCCGACGCGGTCATCGCCGGCGGCACCAACCTGGTGGTGCTGATGAAACCCCGGGGATACCTGGACAGGATCGACGAGGCACTGGTCTTGCCCGAGGTGCTCGACGGCAAGGCGTGGCGGGGAGGGGAGCTGAACTACTTCGACAAAGACCGCTACGGCATCGGCATGGTCTCCAGTTTCGTCCGGCAGGTGATCATGAACACCAACCTGGTCAAGCCCGGGGAGATAACCTCTTATGAGGACATCCTCAAGCCCCGCTGGAAAGGCAAAATAGTAATCAATGATCCCTCGATTGCCGGCGCCGGAAACTCCTTCGTCTCGGTGCTGGCCCAGATCTGGGGCCCGGCCAAAACCAGGGAGTTCCTGAAACAACTGGTGACCCAGGACCTCAGCATTACCAGGGACAACCGCCAGCTTGTGGAATGGGTGTCCCGCGGCAAGAACGAACTGGGGCTGGGCAGCCAGGGCGAGCAGGTCGGCCAGTTTGTCAGGATGGGCGCGCCCATCGCCCCGGTGAAGACCGTCGAAGGCGGCATGGTCACCTCCATGACCGGCGGCATCGGCATCGTGAACAAGCGGCCGCACCCCAACGCCGCAGTCATATTCGTCAACTGGTTGCTGTCGAAAGAAGGGCATGCCGTCTTCGTCAGCCAGTCCGGGCTTCCCGGCGCCCGTCTGGACAGCCCCACCGAGGGGATCGCCTCCATCTTTTACGCCGACCCGGGGGAGAAGTTCTTTATCGCCACCGAGGAGACCTGGCAGTTGCAGAGCGAGATGCTGAAGGTGGCCGCCGAGGTCTTCGCGCCGGCGCTGAAATGAGGGAAAAGGCGAAAGGGAAAAGGCAAAAGGCAAAAGGGAAAAGGCGAAAGGGAAAAGGAGTTAGGAGATAGGAGTTAGGAGATAGGGGTCGGGGGTCGGGGGTCGGGGGCTACTGACTTCTGACTTCTGCCTTCTGACTTCTGTCTTCTGTCTTCTGTCTTCCGGCACGGCACGCCGTGCCGCTACTGACTACTGACTACTGTTATGGCCTATTACCGCGACCTGAGAGACTATATCGACACCCTGGAGCGCCACGGCAAGCTGTTCCGCTATGCCGCGCCCATCAACAAAGATACCGAGCTCATGGCGCTGGTCCGCTGGCAGTTCCGCGGCCTCGCCGAGAGCCAGCGCCGGGCCTTCCTTTTCGAGAACGTATTCGACGCCGCCGGCAAAAACTACGACATCCCGGTGCTGGTCGGCGCCTACGCGGCCTCATCCGAAATTTACGCCCTGGGCATGCAGTGCGGGGTCAAGGAGATCACCGCCAGATGGACCGCGGCCCTTCGTAATACCATTGAACCGGTCATCGTAGAAAACGGGCCCGCCCAGGAAGAAGTCCATATGGGTGACGGCCTTCTCGACCACGGCGGGCTGGCCGAGTTCCCGGTGCCCATCTCCATCCCCGGGTTCGACAACGCCCCGTATCTCACCGCGGCCAACTGGGTCAGCAAGGACCCGGAAACCTGCATCACCAACGTCGCCAACTACCGTTCCATGCTCAAGAGCCCCACCCGGCTGGGCATCTGCAGCCTGGGAACGCAGCACCTCCGCACCCACTGGGAACGATGCAAAGCCAGGGGTATTTCCCTTCCCGCAGCCATCGCCATGGGCTCGGCGCCCAGCATGGGCTACGTGGCTACCGCCAAAATACCCTACGGCGTCGACGAGTTCGCCGTGGCCGGAGGCATCGCCGGCGAGCCGGTCAAGCTGGTCAAATGCAAGACGGTCGACCTGCAGGTCCCGGCGGACGCCGAGATAGTCATCGAGGGAGTCATTCCCACCGACAGCATGGAGTTCGAGGGACCCTTCGGCGAATATTCCGGTTACATGGGCATGGAGCAGATCAACCCCTATTTCAACGTCACCTGCATCACCCACCGCAAGAAGCCAATCCTGAACAATTTCATCGCCCAGTTTCCGCCCAGCGAAAGCAGCAAGCTGAACCAGCTAGGCAACGAAGCGGTGTACTTCAAGTTTCTCAAATATGACTGCAATATTCCCGGCATTCTCGACGTGGCCATATACGAGATCAGCGGCGGCTTCCAGTACATGGTCATCCAGATGCGCAAAACCAACCCGGCCGAGGTGTGGCAGGCTTTGAACTGCGCCGCCGGGCTGGTGGCCACCATCGGCAAATTCATAATCGCCGTCGACGAAGACGTCGACCCCCGGGACCATGAATCGGTAGTCTGGGCCTTGAGCTTCTGCGTACAACCCTACCGCGACACCCGCATTACCCGGGGCAAAGCCGGCGCCCTGGACCCCTCCTCGGCGCCGATGACCGCCGGCGAGAAGAGATATCCGCCGCCGGCAGGCTGCTCGGCGATACTCATCGACGCCACCCGGAAATGGCCTTATCCCCCGGTCTCGCTGCCGGCCAGGTCCTACATGGAGCAGGCGCGAAAGCTATGGGAGGAGGCCGGCCTGCCGCCGCTGCAGCCCAGGGCGCCCTGGTTCGGCTACAGCCTGGGCTACTGGAGCGCGGAGAATGAACTGGAAGCCCGCCTGGCCGTGGAAGGCCGCCACTGGGAGACCGGGGAGAAACTCAAGCAAAAGCGCACCCCATCGTAGGGGCGAACCGGTGTGTTCGCCCGCGGGGTGCTGGCGCGCTGCCGGCGCCGCCGTAGGGGTGAGCCACGGCCGGGGAGGGCCTGTGACGGCGGGGGCGGCTCGCCCGCAGGGGACGATGCAACCGGGATCGTTGGCCCGCCATCAAATTGTGCACAATGGGATTGGCTAATTCGAACACTATTCTTTGTACAAGCCCGGGCTCCGGGGCGCCCATATTCGCACCATTCGAAAAAGCAGGGGGCAGGCCATCGGATCGCCGCAAATCTCAAGATATGTATGGCTCAGGCGGCAAAGCAACGCCGTGTGAGAGATAGGGATTTGCTCCGGAGAGCACGGCGTGGTCTGCTACCGCAGAACGCGCCGAAGGGATGTCAATCATGAAGGACAAATACACGCCGAAACAGGGTGAATACCTGGCCTTTATCTATTACTACACTAAGATTCATGGAAAGCC
>CAZFEA010000380.1:2632-3488 GCA_964518085.1 uncultured Dehalococcoidia bacterium | reverse complement strand
TCGGATTTGGAAACTCGGATTTCGGATTTGTCGGCCTGAGACAGGAGATCCCGTGAGCAACTCAGACATCCCGGAAATCAAGGTGGATGTGCTGATCATTGGTACTGAAGCTGCCGGGGCCAAAGCCGCGGTCGAGGCCCACGTTTTGAGGGCCAGGGTACTGGCCGTAACCAAGGGGGTTATGGGGCGCAGTGGCGCCACCGTTATGGCCGGGAACGGCGTGCAGGCCCCGCTCGGTCATATGGACCCGCGCGACAATGCCGACGTGTATTTCGAGGACGTCCTCCGGGGCGGCGCCTTCCTCAATAACCAGAAGCTTGTCGAACGGCTGGTCAACCTGGCCAACCAGGAGGTGCCCAAGATAGAGAAGTGGGGCGCCACCTTCGCCAAGAAGAAAGATGGCAGGTTTGTACAGCTTCAGGGCCCCGGGTCCACCTACCCCCGTTCCCTTTGGGCCATCGGCGGAGGCATACAGTGGCGAAAGGCTTTTCTGGGCGAGTTCAAACGCCAGGGCCTTTCCCCCCTGGAGGACTTCTTCGTAACCAAACTGTTGATGTCCAGAGGGCAGGTCGCCGGAGCCATGGGCATCTCTCTCATCGACGGCCAGGTGGTGGTCCTTCGCTCCAAGGTGACTATCCTGGCCACCGGCGGCTGCGGACAGCTATTCCTGCGGACCGATATGCCCTCGGGGTCCACCGGCGACGGCATGGCGCTGGCCTTCGATGCCGGCGCTGAGCTCATGGACATGGAGTTCCACCAGGTCTTTCCGTACAACTGCTACGGGCCTCCCGGGAGAGAGCATTACTCGGTGGCCGGTTTGCGTTACTCCCTGCACGCCAAGCTATTCAACAACCGG
>CAZFEA010000380.1:0-2622 GCA_964518085.1 uncultured Dehalococcoidia bacterium | reverse complement strand
TTCTGGACCGGTATTTGCCCCTGTCCAAAGGCTGGGGGCTTCGAGACCCCACCTCCAGGGCCATCTACATGGAAAACCTGGCCGGCAGGGGCAGCCCAAGCGGCGGGGCCTATCTCAGCGTATCCCACTTGCCCGTTCGCCTGGTGGAAAACACCCTGAGCCATCTTAATCCCAGGCTCCTGAGCAAAGTCAGGAGCACCGCGTTTGACCTGCAAAGAGACGTCTTTGAGGTTGGTCCGGCCGTCCACTATACCCTGGGCGGAGTCAAGGTCAACGAGGAGTGTGAATCAACTATTCCCAGGCTGTTTGTCGCCGGGGAAAACGCCGCCGGTATGGACGGCGCTGAAAGAATTGACGCCGGCCCTGCCATTTGCTGGTGTCTCACTATGGGCTGGATCACCGCGCAAAAGGCAGCTTCAGCGGCCAAAGAGATGGACTGGTTGCCCGTGGACAGGGCGCAAGGCGAGCAGGAGAAGCAGCGGCTAGAAGCCCTTTGCGCCAGGAGTGAAGGCGTCAGCGGCTTCGAGATCAAAAACAGGATCAAGAAGGTGATGTGGGAAAACGCCTGCCTGTTGAGAAACAAGACCAGCCTCGAACAGGCCTGGAATACTATCCAGGACATAAAAGATAACGACATGCCCCGGCTGGCTGTGCCCGAGCAAACGAGATGTCAAAATATGAGCCTGATCGACGCTCTTGAGGTGCAAAACCTGGTGCCGCTGGCCGAGCTCACCATTCAATCGGCTCTAATGAGAAAGGAAAGCCGCCGCGCCCACTACCGGTCGGACTATCCACTGGTTGACAACCAAAACTGGCTGAAAAATATCATCGTTCGGAAAACAAACGGCAAGATGGACTTTCGGACGGAACCGGTTATCATGCAGCGGATACAGGCGCCGGCCGAACTACCGGTGGAGGAATTCTATGGCCACTGAGGCTAAGGTAACCGTCTTACGATACGATTCCACAATGGATAAAGACCGGCGCTATCAAACCTACGCCGTACCCGCCGAAGGCTGGAAGGACCAGACGATACTGGATACCCTGCGGTACATCCATGAAAAGCTGGACCCCAGCATTTCCTTCCGTGAGTCCTGCCGCATCAAGGCGGTGTGCAACATTTGCGTGATCCTGTGCAATAAGAAGTCGGTCCTGTCCTGCGACACGCCGTCAACCGAGGAGATGCTTCTCGAGCCGTTGCCCAATTACCCCTTGATCAAGGACCTGGTAGTCCGCTTCGGCGGCTCTCAGCCGGGAGAAGATACAGACCCCCTCAAATGAGGCTCGCTGATACAATGATTTGAAAGATTTGAAAGGGGATGCACCAATGATGATCCGTATGTTGCCCATTATCGTATTCGCCCTGACACTCCTTGTCGCCTGCGGAGCCCCGGCCGCAACGCCTCCGGTCCCCACGGCAACCGGCCCGGCATCCTCCAGGCCGGCCTGGGAACAGGAATGGGACAGGACCGTGGCCGCGGCCAAAAAGGAAGGCAGGCTGGTTATCTACACCACCACCGGCGCCGACGTCAACGAGCTGCAAAGCAAGGCGATGAAAGAGAAATATGGTATCGACATACAGTATGTCGCCGGCCGCGGCGCCGACCTGGTCGCCAGGATATCTGCCGAAAGACGGGCAGGACTGTACCTGGGAGACCTGTTCACCGGAGGGGCAACTACCCTGATCACAGACCTGAAACCGGCCGGAATGCTGGCCCCTCTAAAACCTTTGCTCTTGTTGCCGGAAATCCTGGACCAGAAGGCCTATTTCGACGATAAGTTGCCGTTCCTCGATAAGGAACAAAATTTCATCATTGTTTATGGACCGGCAGTGGCGCAAACCCTGGCGATCAACGCCGACCTGGTAAAAGGCAATGAAGTTAAGAACTATGATGATTTGCTTGCCCCCAAATGGAAAGAGCGGATCGTGATGTATGATCCCATCATCCCGGGCACCGCCCACGAGTGGTTCTATGTCATTGCCAGGACCAAGGGAATGGACTATCACCGGCAACTGGTGAAGCAAAAACCGATGGTGCTCAGAGACAAGCGATTGCCCGTAGAATGGCTGGCCCGGGGCAAATACCCTATAGCACTGGCCTCGTCCAAGGAAGTTTTCGCCGAGTTTAAGGCTGCCGGGGCGCGCATCGATTGGGTGCCGACTTCGGAAGGAGCCTACTTAAGTGGCACCGGAACGCTGGCGCATTATGACCGCGCCCCTCATCCCAATGCGTCCAGGGTGTTCGTCAACTGGCTGTTGAGCAAGGATGGGCTGACCAGATGGAGCCAGGTCACCCAGATGATGTCTCCGAGAAAGGATGTGCCTACCGACTTCCTTCATCCGGACAGCAGACGCGACCCCAGGGCCAAATATTTCGATACCAATACTGAAGAAGTCAAACTCGAAATGGCCGAGTATTCCAAATTCGCCAGGGAAATCTACGGTTCGCTGCTACAATAAACTTTTCGTATAGCGATTAGCTATTAGCTATTAGCTGTTAACCGGGAAGGGGTGGGGAACTAATTGCTAATTGCTAATTACTAATTACTAATTACTAATTGCTATCCGTGTTGTTACGAAAATCTCGTCTCCCCCTTTGAAAAAGGGGGACTAAGGGGGAT
>CAZFEA010000379.1:0-3492 GCA_964518085.1 uncultured Dehalococcoidia bacterium | reverse complement strand
GAGGCACGCGGCAGCGTGCCGCTACGCCGCAGGCCGCCTTTTCCCTTTTCCCTTTCGCCTTTCCCCTTTTCACTTGAAAGCGGAGGTGTTTTCGTCCAGGTGGTGGCTGTGGAAATAGGCCATGGCTTCAGCCCGGTTCTTGCAATGAAGCTTCTGCAGCAGGCGGTGGATGTAGGCGCTCACCGTCCCCGGGCTGACGCTTAGCTGACCGGCGATCTCGGAGGTGGTCAGGCCGCGGGATATCAGCGCCAGCACCTCTTTCTCCCGGGTACTCAACGCCGGCGCCCTGGGACCGCTTCTCAACTCGCTGAGGAGCCTGGCGGTCATCGCCGGCGACAGGATCGCTTCGCCCTGGCACACCCTGCGAACGGAACTAACGATTTCACACAGGGTGCTTTTCTTGAGCAGGTAGCCATCGGCGCCCAGACGGATGGCCCGGAACAGGTCATCTTCACGTTCAGAAACCGTCAGGAACAACACCTTGGCGCTGGGAACTAGCTGCTTGATGGCTAAAAGGGCCTCGAGGCCGGTGCGGTTGGGCATGAAGACATCCATGATTATTACGTCGGGCTTGAGCTGCAGGGCCTTGCCGGTCGCTTCCGAGCCATCCGCGGCCTGCCCCACTACCTTGATGTCAGGCTCGGCGCTCAGCGCGCCGGAAAGCCCGTCGCGCACCACCGCATGGTCGTCCACAATCAGCACGTTGATGGGCCTGGTCTGTTCAGATGTTGCCATCATAGTCGGGGTACCTCCAGTTGAACTCGGGTGCCGAACCCGGGGGCGGAAGTTACCCGGAGGCGTCCACCGACGGACTCGGCCCGCTCTTTCATTACCATCAAGCCGCGCCACTTCGTTTGCCTGGTAGCATCGAAGCCGCAGCCGTCATCGGCCACGGTTATCTGGAGATACCCCTTTGGCGCTCCTAGCTTCAACGCGATGCTCCTGGCCCCGGAGTGTTTCATGGCGTTCTGCAGGGCCTCCTGGCACACATGGACCGCTTCCGCAGCCACAAGCCGGTCAAGCCTGGGTTCCGGGAGCTCTGTCTCGAGCCGGCACTTGATGCCGGTATCGCTTTCCAGTTGCCGCAGGCGTTCCTCTATTTGCAACAGGAAAGGCCGGTCGATCTTGAAACTGGACAGCAGCTCCATCGAGCCGCGGGCCTCCCGCTCCATTTCGTTAAGCATCTTTTCCATATGTTGCACGGTTGCCGCCAGCGGTTGGGAATTCTCGATATCGCGCTGGAGGCGCTGCAATTGCCAGCGCATGGCATAGATTCCCTGGCACAATCCATCGTGAATCTCGTGCGCCAGCCGCAGTCTTTCCTTCAGTATCGCCGAAGACTGGAAGCGCTGACGGCTGTATACGTTGACCAGGTAAGGGAGGACCGCGGCCGACACCAGGGCAGTGAGGTAGAAGGGAAAATCGTTCATGGCCGATATGCTCTGGACGAAAGAGTCCCCGGCGAAGGTGATAAAGACGGCCAGGACATACGATGCGGTGAAGCTGGCAACGAAGAAGGTGGTCCTTGCGGGGAGCCGGAGGGCCGCGGAAAGCACCGGCGCCAGGGTGTATAACAGAAACGGGCTGTGAATTCCGCCGGAGACTATGAAGAGTGACGCGGCCATGAAAACATCGATGCCAAGGAGAGCGATGCTGGCCGGGGCCTTCAGGCGCCACTTCGCGGGTTCCAGCAGCTTCAGGAAGGTGTACAGGCCGGCGACCAGGAGCACCGGCTCACCGGGGAAGATGGGAGTTGGCGTCGGGTAGGCAGCGCCGGAGGGGAATAGCCGGATTTGTACTGCGGCCAGGATAAGGGCAAAGGCGCGCGCCGAGGACAGCACTATCCGCTGCCTGTCAAAAAATACCTTGCCTATTTGTTCCCGGACCATCGTGAGTAGCCTGTACTAGCACGCTGCGCGTGCCTCGTAGTAGCACGCTGCGCGTGCCGGAACACAGTCATTAACCAGCCCCAACAGGTTTGAATCCAGATGTCAGTGATTTCGACCAAATCATGTTAACAGGGACAGAGAATGAGCTTCAATACGTATACTTACGTAACTGGGAGAAGATAGAAGTCAGAAGTCAGAAGACAGAAGACCAGAGTTGAGAGTTGAGAGGTGAGAAATGAGAGGGGGATGTGGGAGGCGGGGCGGGGCTCCTACCTCCTATCGTCTGTCTTCTGTCTTCTGTCTTCTGCCTTCTGTCTTCTGCCTTCTGTCTTCTATCTTCTATCGCTAATCGATCACCCGCTTGAAGGTCACCGTGGCCAGGATTGCCAGGCCGAGGGTGGTGGCCAGCAACACGCCCACGTCCAGGGGAAGCCGGGAATAGTCGCCGCTGACCAGGATGGCCCTCATGGCGTCCACGACATAGGTCAACGGGTTGAAAATGACAAATGTCTGGAGCCACCGCGGCATAATCTCCACCGGGTAAATGGCGTTGCTGGCGAAGAACAGGGGCATGATTATTGCCTGGGCTATGCCCATGACCCTTTCCCGGGTTTTGAGCAGCGAGGCCAGTACGATGGAAAGGCTGGCGATGCAAACACCGAACAGGACCACCACCAGCATGGCGCCGATGACATTCCACGGCCCAAGGTGCAGCGGGACCCTGATGATCCAGGCCAGGATAAGAATAACCACCGCCTGGAAAACACCCCGTGCACCGGCGGAAAGGGCCTTGCCCATGACGATGGATGACCTGGGAACAGGCGTAGACAATAGCTTGTTCAAAATGCCGAAGTCCCGTTCCCAGACGATGGCCAGCCCGTAGAAGATGGCGATGAACATTACCGACTGGGCCAGGATCCCCGGTGTCAGGAACTGCAGGTAAGTAAACGGACCGGTGGGAATGGCCCGGACGACGTTGAGAACGGAGCCGAAGATTAACAGCCAGAGGGCCGGCTGGACCGAACGGACCAGCACCTCCGAGGGGTCGTGGCGCAATTTGCGCAGCTCGACCTCGGTCAGGGCCAGGGTACTCAAGATGTGTCTAGCGCCGATCATGGTTCAATTGACGAATTGAAAGATTGCAAAATTGAAACATTGAAAAATTCCCGGTACCACAGGCGGCCCTGCCTGTGGGGACACACTGCGCTGGTCATGGTTCAATTGAAAAATTGCAAGATTGAACACCATAAACCACGAGATGACACGAGATTTTCACAAGACCTTTTCTGGACCCGATATAAGTATTAGCATCTTTACTCAACTCTTGTGTTAATCTGTGAAATCTTGTGGTTTCCGTCCCCCAATTTTTCAATCTTGCAATCTTGCAATCTTGCAATTTTTCAATCTTTCAGTGTCTCTTCCTCACTGCCCGGCGCAGGCGCCAGCTTTCGTCCCATGTCTGCTCCTGGTCGAGCCGGGCGCCGGCATACTTGAGAAAGACATCATCCAGCGTCGGCTTTTTCAGTGAGACAGACTCCACTTTTATCCCCTGGCCCGAGAGTTCCTCGAGGATGAGCGGGATGGCTTTTTCCCCGTCGGCGTG
>CAZFEA010000378.1:0-3496 GCA_964518085.1 uncultured Dehalococcoidia bacterium | reverse complement strand
AACTGTTCTACCAAAATGTATTCCTCCTTCTGCGTAACAGCTTAGTTTTTCCAGGGATCCACTGGTTCGTTGCAGAGGCCGGTTTGAGGCTTACTTTGCTAGCGAATAGGGGAGAATATGTACTATTTTGACAGGCCAAAAACTTCAAACCACACGTTTGATAGGCGTTCCCGCGGCTCTAAATTCATTAACCAAAGCGCCACTAGGGCTGAGACCAACTGGGTATTTACCTCGGGATACCCACTCCAGCTCTTTCGGTAACACTTAAAGCGCCGTAGATGAGGGTGAGGCTGAACCTGCCGCACGTGCAACGTGCCGCTACGCCCCAAATCCGGCACGCTGGTCGTTCCGCTACTTGATGTTCCAGACCTCGGCGGCAACTTTCTGCAACTCGATCCGCTTCTTGATCATTTCCTCGCTGTCGCTGGGGCGGTATATGCCTCCAGGCTGTGGAATCAGGGCTTGGTCGACAACGAACTCCCTGGTAACGTCGAGGCGTCGGCTGGGGTCTCCGGCCACTTTGGACATCAGGGTCTGGCCCTCTTTGGTTAGTATCCAGTTCACCAGGGCCCTGACCGCGTTCGGATGTGGCGCCCTGTCCATTATGCCCAGCGCGCCTTTCGATGCGGACAGGAAAGTGCCCTCAGAGGGGACTATGGTTTTCAGCGGGGCGCCGGCCTTCTGGAATTCGGCCTGCATTTCCGAGGCCATCACCCCGGTGATGGGATATTTGCCCCGCGCCACCCATTCCGTCTGCTGCCGGGCATCGCCGGCGATAACCAGGTCCTGTTTGGCCAGTTCCCGGGTGAAGGCCTCGCCCATGAATTCCCAGAAGATCATAAAGGTAATAGGGCCATGGCCTCCTTTGGTGGGATCAAAGAAGACTATCTTGCCCTTCCACTTCGGATTGAGCAGGTCCCGGTATGACTTGATCTCGTCGGGTTTGACGATGTCGGTGTTGACCACCAGCGGCCCGACCACGCGGGACTGGTAGGCAAGGGTCAACCCTCCCTTGTCCTTATCGGGTATGTACACTTCGTTCCCCATCCATGCCTTCGAGTCGAGGACCTCGGGAAGCAACAGCGCCGGAGCTACCGGCTGAAGAAACCCGGCATCCTTGAACAGGGCCAGTTCGGAAAGGCCTCCCATATTGATGTCTTCCAGGTAAAGCCCGGACCGGCGCTCGTTCTGGGCTTTGGTAATGTTCTCCGGTCCCCGGCCGACGATGAACTCCAGGTCCAGGCCGAGTTTCTCTTTGACGGCGGCGGCGATGGTGTTGGTGGCCTGGCCTCCAAAAGAGGTAAAGGCCACCACTTTGCCTTCAGTTTTGGCTGCGGCCAGGGTCTTGTCCCATTCCTGCTGCCACCCCGGCCTGGCCTGGGACGCCTTTTCCGGCGGCGCCGGTTGCGGCCCGGCGGGCCGGCCGCAGGCCAGAAGCAGGGAGACCGCCAGAACCGCGGCAATTAGTGAATAAGCTGCTTTCATGGTAACCTCCTTCTTGAGCATCGAAAATCCCAAATTCGAAGCACCAAAGTCCAAACAATACCAAAAACCTGATTACCAAATGTCAAAGGCACGTCGCCCGCCATTTTCGGTTTGAAATTTTGCCACTGGAATTTGTTTGGATCTTGGAATTTGGTTATTGGAATTTTTGAGAATAAACCATGTATCACAGGCAGGGCCGCCTGTGATACCGGCCGGATCACAACGGCGCTACCATGATCTGGTCTCTTACCATGTGGTCCATGATCTCGGCGCCCTTTTCGGTGACCACCACCATGTTTTCTAACCTGACCCCGCCCACGCGGCGTTCCCCTTCCAGGCCTTCGACGGCGATGCACATCCCTTTCTCAAACACCTGAGGATGTTTCAACGACCATTGCCGGTTGATTATGGGATAGTCGTAGCCGCCGCCCAGGCCCAGCCCGTGGCCGATCTCCACTGAAAGCACTTCTGCTTCGTCTTTGTAGCCCCACTTGCTGGCCGGAGGGAAATGTTTGGCGGCATCGGCGGTGGTGGCGCCGGGCTTGATGGCGTCGATGACCGAAGTAATCCGTTCCAGCAGGTCCTGGTACCAGTCCCTTTCTTTGTCGGTCGGTTTCCGCCCGACGACATAGGTGCGGTAGTTGCAGGTGCCGTAGCCCATGTATTTCACGCCGCACAGGGAAGCGTAGATCAGGTCGCCGGTCTGGATGATGCGCCCGGTGCTGACAATGCCCCTCTCGAAGGAAAGGGGGCCGGTGAGCCAGCCGGGAGACTTTATTTCTTCAGCGCCGCCATCCACCAGGGCCTGGCCCACCACCTTGTCCAGGTCGGTGTCCCGGACGCCGGGTTTCAGGTTCTCCCATATCCGCCACCAGGCGCCTTCGACGATGGCCGCGGCCATTTTCAGGCAGTTTACTTCGTCCTCATTCTTGATGCTGCGGGCCTCATAAATGAGCGGCCGGGCATTGATGCAGTTGAGCCTCTGGGCCTCGAGGGCGGCCACGCCCAGGTTGTCCACGCCGATCACCCCCAGTTTTTCGCCGGCAAGACCCCTTTGCCTTAGCTCCCCGGCAATGTCGGCGGCGAAGAGATCGGCCTCCTCCTTGGCGGCCTCGGCGCCGCAGGCGCCCCCCAGCCAGGACCGCCCTATGCGCCAGTGTTTTATCCAGGGCGCCTGGTCGGGCATTTGCTGGAACCAGCCGGCATGGTAGAAGACCACCGGGTCGTGTTCGGCGAAAAATAAGACGTAGTTCAGCGCCGGGGCGAAGGCCAGGCCGCGAAGCCCCACCAGGTAGCGCATGTTTTCGTTGGTCGAGGCCAGCAATGTGGCCACCCCGTGCTTCTTCATGATCGCACGGGCCCGGGCCGCCCGTTCATCCCTCATGCGCTGGATATTGATCCGCTCCTGCCAGTCGGCGATGGAGTTGCCGAAGGTTAGCTTGGATGACATTTTGACCATGAGAACTACCTCCGAACTTATTCATATGGCCAATCTGGGATCATAGCCGCCATCGATTACCAGGGAGATGCCGGTGACGAAGGAGGCTTCATCCGAGGCCAGGTACAAAGCCCCAAAGGCAACGTCTTCCGGCGTGCCCAGCCGGCCGACCAGCGTGGCTGACTTCATTTTGTCGAAGCCGGTCCTGAGATGACGGTCAATTGCCGGGGTTATTATCGGACCCGGGCAGAGGCAGTTGACCCTGATATGGTAAGCGCCGTAGTCCACCGCCATTTGCCTGGTAAGGTTGACCACTGCTGCCTTGGCGGTGCAATAGGCCGCCATGTTGGGCACACCCACGAAAGCGAATAGACTCCCCATGTTGATTATCGTTCCACCGCCATTCTTGATCATCGACGGCAAAACCTTTCGGCTCATCAGAAAAGTACTCTTGACGTTGTTGGCGATAACGCTGTCCCACTGCTCTTCGGTGGTCTCCCCGGCGGGAAGGTTGACCCCAAGCGCGCCGCCGGCCACATTCACCAGGATGTCGATGCGGCCATGGGTTTGAAT
>CAZFEA010000377.1:0-3524 GCA_964518085.1 uncultured Dehalococcoidia bacterium | reverse complement strand
GTTCTTGATCGGAGTGCGATGGGTTGACAGCTCCGGTATCGGCCGGCGCCGGCCCTGTTGCGTCGGGATGCAGTCGATCACCGCCCAGTTGCCGTTGGGACCCATGTTCGCCAGGTGGGCGATGTCCGGCGGCACCTCGGGAAAATAGCCGATGACATTGGACCAGCCCATGTTCTTCGAGTACAAAGACCATTCACTGACCACATCCCGGGCATGGCGGGTCTTGAATTCCAGCCATTCCTTTTCCGTCAGTGCCGTAGCCGGGGGCACGAATTGCTCCGTGCCCGCGGCGCACTTGCCCTCCGGCGCCTGGGTGGGGTCGTTGGTGGAGTAGACCCAGACGACCAGGTTCAGCTCCGGGGGCACTTTGCCCAGGCGGCGCCAGCTTGCTTCCTTGACCAGCGACTCCAGGTCCTTGTTTCCCAGCGCCAGTAGCTGGACATCGTTGACATCGGGGTTGAAAGCCTGGGCCTGGTAGTTGGGGGCTTCATGCAGCGCCCAGCCGTACCAGGCGAGGCAGGTCAGCCTGGTCTCGATGTTGGCCACCTTACGGAGGATATCCGCAGAAATGTTATCTTTGCCGATAATGTCAAAGCAAAGCTGGTACGGGCTCAGGGTGCTGATGACCGCCTTATTGGCCTTAATGGTAGTGCCGTTTGCCAGCTTGATGCCGGTAGCCCGGCCGTTCTCGATTATGGCCTTTTCCACTTCCATGTTGGTGAATACCTTGCCGCCGCTTTGCAGGAAGATGCGGGTCGACGCGTGAGTGACGCTGTGTGAGCCGCCGATGGCGAAGTCACTCTCGGCCAGGGTGAGGGGATAAATGATCTGGTTGAGGCCGCTGCCGTAGAGGTCCGGCGGGATGCCGTCGGCCGACTGGCGTCCCCGCATCTGGGCGCAGGTGATTTCCTTACACTCATAGGCATCCATGCCCACCTGCAGGCAGTTCATCCCGGCCCATCCGGGGTCAAGGGGGGAGTCTTTTTCGGCGAACAGGCGATCGAAGGCGTCTTTGACGCCGGGGCGCGGCGGATTGAAAACGCGCTCCATCATGGCCGGCCGGAGCTTTTTCTTGTAGTAGTCCCACAGCTTCAGCCAGGTCTCGGCGTCTTTTTCCGAGAACCGGGCAATTTGCCGGGCCGTCTTTTCCTGGGTGGGGTCTACCTGCTCCTGGTAAAACAGGAGACAGGACATGTCCTCCTTGAAGATCATGCCGTAGCCGGCCTGGCAAATGGTGTACCTTGCGCCTTTTTCTTCGAAGTCCGGGAAATCCTGGTAAAGGGGTTCGTAGTACATCCGGCTGGTGTGCTGGGTCGAGTGGGTATTGTGGATGAAACCGGGGCCGGCTGCTTCTTCAGAAGATAGTCCGCCGCCCAGTTCGTGGCGTTTTTCGAATATGCCGACGCTCATTCCGCCAAATTTGGCCAGGTACATCCCCAGCATAAGGGCCTTGTTGCCGCCCCCGATTATTACCGCGTCAAAACTGAGATCAGGCATGGAAATTCCTCGCTTTCACAGGCAGGGTCGCCTGTGGTACCGGTATTTTCCGGAGCAACATGGACAGGGAACGGGGGAAAACTGCTTCCCATGCCAATTATTCGTGTTTATTCGTGATATTCGTGTTCATTCGTGGTTCCCGTCCTTTTTGCATTTTGGCTTTCAGGGTTCCCTACTTCTGTCTGAGACCCTTGAAATCGCTCTCCAATTCCTCCATGCCGAGTTCCCTGAGCTTCTCCGGTGTCGGGACTCCGTTCTTGTCCCATCCCCGCACCTGGTAATATTCGTCGATCATGCCGTCCGGATTTTTCAGTAGCTGTCCCTCGGCGGGACCGGCCTTTTTCAATGGTTCCCGGCTGAAACGCGCCGGGAAGGTGTCCTGCTCGCGGCCGATGCCCTCGCGAAGGTTGAAGGCACGCTCCAGGTTGTAAATTCGCTGGCCGGTCCGGACCAGGTTTTCCTGGTCTGCCAGCTCAGGCATGCCCCTTACCGAGGCCATCATCTTTCCGAAGAATGGCAACCTTATCATGCCCAACTGGGTGGTAAAAAGGCATATGACGCCGGTCTCGAAGGCGGCGCAGGTGTCCTGGTTATAGGCCACCACGTCGGCATAGCCGCTATCGGCGAAGCGGTCGACGGCCCGGGGGAACCTGGCGCCAAACAGTTCCTGGACAGAGTAGCCAATGTTATGGTTGGCGCCGACGGTCGAGGTGGCATACGACAGGCCCTGCCACTTGACGCCCCGCGGGTCATAGGCGGGGACCTCCAGGCCCTTGACGTGGATGGCGTAGTAGTCGGCCCCCTTGCCAAGTCGAGCCGCAGCCAGCCTGACACCGTCGGCCAGCAGGTCGCCGAGGCCCTCGCGGTAGGCAGTTTTCTTGACCAGCTCCAGCATGGTCCGGTGGTCGCCCCAGGCCAGCTCCAGGCCATGGGTATCCTTCGTGGTCAGGATTTCCCGCTCATAGAGCTCGTAAGCGAAACCGACCACGCAGCCCATGGTCATGGTATCCAGCCCAAGTTCGTCGCACAGGTGGTTGCCCATAATAGTGGCGCCGATTTCGTTGCTCACAATGCTACCGGTGAAGGCCCAGATGGTCTCGTAGTCCGGACCCTCGGCGCTGGCCCCGGCGTAGGGGCCGTCCTTGACGCGGTAGACATTCTCGCAATGGATCGGGCAGGCGTAGCAACTGACGTCGCGCTCTTTGAGCTTGGCGTATTCGGCGCCGGCAAACTTCTCCCACCCTTCCATGCTCCCGTATTGAAAGTTCTTGACCGGGAAAATGCCGTTGCGGATGGTATTGTCCTGGTTGTAGGTGGTCCCGGCGTCGGAGAAAAATGGAAAGCCCTTGCTGCCGGTGATGCTGGCGGCTTCCTCTTTGAGCAGGGCCTTGAATTCTTCGGGGTTGGCGATTTCCACGCTGCGGGCGGCATCGATGGCCACGGCCTTCAGGTTTTTGGCCCCCATGATGGCGCCCATTCCGCCGCGCCCGGCGCAGTGACTGCCGCTGAATATCCCGGCGAAGCGAACCAGGTTTTCGCCGGCGGGGCCGATGCAGACACTGCGGACATTCTTACCATGCTTTTGCTCCAGGAGCGCCTGGGTTTCCGAGGTCGTCTTGCCCCACAGCCCCGCGGCGGGGAGTAGTACAGGGCGGCCGTCTTTGAAGAAAAGATAGGAGGGGACGCTGGCTTTGCCCTCGATGATCACCATTTCGTAGCCGGTCCAGCGAAGCCAGGCGCCGAAGTCGTGTCCGCCGACCGAGCGGAAGTAGGTATTGGTAAGGGGGCTTTTTCCCGTGGCGATCCATCTTGAGGCGCACAGGGCGCCGCTGCCGGCCAGCGGGCCGACATGGAAGATAAGCTTGTTGTCTGCCGAAAGTGGTTCCACACCGGGCTTCAAGTCATCGTACAGGTATTTGACGCCGAAGCCCCTGCCTCCGACGTAGTCTTTTACCGTTTTTTCCGGTATGGCTTCTTCGTGGTGGCTACCGGTGTTAAGGTTTATCCTCAGCAGTTTGGGGGTGTAT
>CAZFEA010000376.1:0-3529 GCA_964518085.1 uncultured Dehalococcoidia bacterium | reverse complement strand
CCAAGCGTAGACTGAAAGATGATGTTTGGATCAAAAGCGCCTGCAACATATGCTTTTGTCATTGCGCCATACGCGCCCACCGCGTAGATGGGGTAGTGGTCAAGATCGAAGGAAACCCGGACTGTCCCACCACCGGCGGCGGCCTTTGCCCCAAGGGTGCCAGCGGCATGATGCTGCTCTATGATCCCAACCGGGTAAACGTCCCCCTGAAAAGGACAAACCCGCAAAAGGGGATCGGGGTTGACCCGAAGTGGGTGGAGATAAGCTGGGACGAGGCGCTGGACACGATCACAGAGAGGCTCAAGAAGATCCGGGTCGATGATCCCAGGAAGTTGCTGGTTATTTCATCCACTTTCCTCGATCACCTGACCATGACCCAGTCCTTCGGCGCCGCTTTCGGCACCCGCAACGCCCTGGCCTCGGGGGCCGGGACGCATTGCGGCGGTGGCACCCATCTGTTCTCCGGCTTGATGCAATCTGCCTGGACCAAGGTGCCGGACCCCAATTATACCAACTATTACCTCAATTTCGGCTGTCCCTCAGGCTTTGGCGCCTACTATTCGGCAACGGGCATGGCCTACCGCATGGCCGCCGCCAGGAGAAGGGGAATGAGGCACGTGGTGATCGAACCCTGGATGGGAATGGCGGGCATCAACGGTGATGAATGGGTGCCCATAAGGCCGGGGACCGATGCGGCGCTGGCCCTGGCCATGATCAACCTCCTGCTTAACGACTATGGCATATATGACGCGGCGAGCGTAAAGCAATATACCAACGGACCTTACCTGGTAGGGGCCAACGGCTATTATGTGCGTGACCAGGCGACCAATAAGCCGCTGATGTGGGACCCGGCAGAGGCGCGGGCGAAGACCTATGACGACCCCTCGACAAAGGATGTGGCGCTGGAGGGAAGCTACTCGGTAAACGGCGTTACGGCCACCCCGGCTTTTGCGCTACTTAAACAGAAGGTGAGGGAGTACACGCCGGAAATGGCTTCCCGAATAACCACCGTGCCGGTCGAGACTATACGGCGGCTGGCCAGGGAATTCGGTGAGGCCGCCAGGATAGGAAGCACGATTGTAGTTGATGGCAAGGAGCTGCCCTACCGGCCGGTGGCGGTAGGATATTTCCGGGGACCGGTCGCCCACCGGCATCGCGCCCTGGCGTGCATGGCCCTCTCAACGTTGCAGGAAATCGTTGGCGCCAATAACGTTCCGGGAGGCGGCCTGGGAATGAATTCGCGGTCCCTGGGACACCCGGAAACGCATCAGCCCAGCTTCGGCCCGTATGATGGCCCGGACGGGCTGCTGTCCATGGGCGAATGGGGGCACGTGTCACACGGCTTCTGGCCCGCCAGAAAGGCCAGGAAGCCGGAAACGGTCGGCATGGCGGACCTTGTCCCCACCGGCGGGCCGACCCATCTTATCCCCTGGGGCATGACGGAGCGCGAGAAATACAAGGTACCTTACAATACTGAATTCTTCATCCAGACAGGCGGCAACTTCATGATGTCTCTGGCCGACCCTGTGGTGCTGGAAAGGGCGTTCAAGAACCAGGTATTCGGTGTAGCCTTCAGCATATACCTGGATGAGTCGACCGAGTTTGCCGATATTGTTTTGCCCGACGCCTGCTACCTGGAAAGGCTGGACCTACAGGCGGATCGGGTACACAGTTTTGCCCCGGTGGATGAATGGGCCATGCACCTGAGGCAGCCTGTGGTCGAGCCTATGTTCCAGCGAAGACCGGCCCAGAAAGTCCTTCTCGACCTGGCGGAAAGATTAGGCATGCTGGGCGACATGTATCGCCAGATGAACGACCACTACAGTTTTAAAGGCGCCTACCGGCTTGACCCGGCCCGCAAATATAGCTGGGAAGAGATCGTTGACTACAGCCTGAAAGGGAACTTCGGGCCCGGGCATGGCCTGGAGTGGTTTAAAGAAAACGGCCTCATAAAATGGCCCAAGAAAGTGGAGGAGGTCTACTGGAGGCCCTTCGTAAAGACGCGGACGCCGATCTATTTCGAGCACTTCAAAGCCATCAGGGAGCAGATAGAGGAAATAAAGGAACAACATGGAATACCGGGGTTCGATACCGCAGATTTCCAGCCCTTGCCCGACTGGAAGCCATGCGCCTCCCACGAAGAGAAGGACCCCGATTATGACCTGTATGGGATATACTACCGGACGCCGGTCCACACCTTTACCTTTACCTATAATAATCCGTGGCTGGACGAGGTCTCCAGGGGGGACCCCCATATTCATAACGTCGCCCTGAATACCGAGACCGCCAGGAGGAAAGGCATAAAAGACGGGGACTGGGTGGTAATTGAATCGGCGGGGACCGGGCGCCGGATAGAGGCCAGGGCCTCATTGACGGATACCGTCCACCCGGAGGTGATGGCCTACGCCAGCGGTGGAGGCCACTGGTCCAGGCATTTGCCCATCGCCAGTCAACCGGGGAAGGGGATTTGCCCGGAGTTTCTGCTCCCGGTAAGCTGGAACCATACCGACACGGTAACCCTGGGCCTTGACCTGTGTGTAAAAGTGAAGGTGACCAAACAGAAGATAGAAGATAGGAGATAGAAGACAGAAGACAGAAGACAGAATCCCCTCCCTCCCCCCCTTCTATTCGTGTTCATTCGTGGTTAATCCCTGTCAAATCTGTTTGCGCCTGTTCATCGATAGGTTGAACCGAAGTCCGATGAGCGCCGCCAATTTTTTGCATTTTGACCTGTCATTTTGCAGTTTGCATTTTGATCTTGATATCACCAGGGGGAAAAATGAGATACGGCATGGTCATAGACCTGAAAAAGTGCATCGGCTGCTACGGCTGCCAGTTGGTTTGCAAGGCCGAGAATGCCACTCCCCCCGGGGTGCTGTGGTCGCGGGTGTTGTTCTACGAGTCGGGAAACTATCCCCGGGCCAGGAGAAAACCTTTGCCGGTCCTTTGCATGCACTGCCGGGAACCGGCCTGTGCGGGCGCCTGTCCTACGGGCGCCAGCCGGAAAAGGCCCGATGGAATCGTGACCGTGGACGCCGGAACCTGCACCGGATGCCTGAACTGTATCATGGCTTGTCCCTATGGAGCGCGGTCCCTGTTGCCTGATAACCCCGAATATTTCCCTTCCCAGGGACTGACCCCGTACGAAAGGGCCGGCTATCAAAGGCATGAGCAGGGGACGGTGGGAAAATGCGACTTCTGTCGGTCAAGGGTCGAGAATGGCCTTGAGCCGGCCTGTGTCAAGGACTGCATGGCCAGGGCAAGGTACTTTGGCGACCTCGACGATCCCGGCAGCCGGGTATCACAACTGATACGAGACCTGGGGGGCTTTCAGGTTTACCCCGGTATTCCCCCGGGCAGCCCCGGACCGGGCGCCAAAGCGGACATGGACCCTTCGGTTTATTACTTGCCGCGATGACTAATTGAAAACGGAAACCACGAATGAACGCGAATTAACGCGAATTGACACGAATACCTAACCCGGACAAGCCGGAGCCAAAAGGTGATTAATGATTAGCCCGTCCGTGTC
>CAZFEA010000375.1:2916-3549 GCA_964518085.1 uncultured Dehalococcoidia bacterium | reverse complement strand
GTATGGGTGATGGCGTTCCTGGCATCGACATAGACCAGGGAAGGGGCATGCTTCCGGGCTTGTTCTTCAGGAATGGTGGCATAGGAGAGAACGATCACCATGTCGCCTTTGCCCACCAGCCGGGCCGCGGCCCCGTTGACGGCCATTATGCCGCTGCCTCTTTCGGCCTCAATGGCATACGTCTCGAATCTGGAACCGTTATCTACATCCAGCACGTGTACCTTTTCAAAAGGCAGGATATCCGCTGCTTCCAGGAGTTCTCCATCGACGCTGATACTACCTTCGTAATCCACGTTAACGCTGGTTATGCGCGCGCGGTGAATCTTGCTTTTCAGCATTTCTCTCATGAGGTTGTCCTCCTGTGTTTGATTGCACGGTCAGTGCCGGCGCTGAAGCCCCGGGCGGCGCCAGAAGGGCCAGCAGTTGGGTGGCGGTGCGGGCATCGATGCGCCCTTTTTCCAGGGCTATGGGAATGGTCTGCATTCCCAGTATCTGGTAGATATGGAAAATCGTCGGGTAGTTATGGACTTGTTTGAGGGCATCCATGTGTTTCTTGACGGTGCCCATGTCACCACGGGCAATGGGGCCGGTGAGACAATTGGGAAAACCGACATTAAGTATGTTGTTGATGGT
>CAZFEA010000375.1:0-2906 GCA_964518085.1 uncultured Dehalococcoidia bacterium | reverse complement strand
GCCACGTAGGAGGGGAGCCAGCGCGCGGCTGGCCTCGGAATTGGAAACGCCAAAGCTCTCCCATAGCTCTGTGGCCATCTTGACCAGGGTTACCAGGTAATTGCACGCAATGACTGCCGAGGCGTGATAGAGAATCTTGTCTTTGGCCTGAAGGACGACCGAGTGGCCGCCCAGTTTACCCGCCATTTCCTTAAGGACCGTCAAGACGGGTTCTTCGGCCTCGAGTGCGAAGGTGGACCCGGGAAGGTTCTCGATGGCGTGGTCGATCCCGGCGAATGTCTGAAGGGGGTGTATGCAACCAACGCTGGCGCCCGCCTTCGCTGCCGGATCGAGCACTGCGGTTGAGTCGGCGCCGCTGCAGTGCACCACTATGGCGCCGCGGCGCCACGACGTTTGCCTGGCCAGTTGCCCGATGACATCGTCCGGGGTGGTAATGAAGATGAAATCCACCCTGTCGGCCAGTTCCTGGGCGCTATGGTAGATGCGGCAGCCGGGGACCCGTCCGGCCAGCCTCTCCGAAGACGAAAGACTGCGGCTGTAGACGCCGGTCACTGCATAGCCCTGCCGGGCCAGGGATACCGCCAGAGCGGTGCCCACTGTTCCGGCCCCTATGAAGCCTATCGTTGTCACGGCATTTCCTGCAAAACAAAAGGCCCTCCCGACCAGAGACGAGAAGGCCTTTACGCTGCTTAGTCTCTATGGCCGTCTCGGTCGGGAAGGATCCAAGCGGCGTTTTTTGTTTTTAATTAGGTAGATATACGCTCACCGCCCCGCAGGGTCGATGGCCACTATCAGTATAAACACAAAAGAGCGTGGGCGTCAAGAGGCGCAATGACAGTTATCTGCCGCCCCGGGTCTTGATCTTGTCGATGGCCCGCTGAATGCCCTGTCGGGTTGCTTGAGGCACTTTGTCCAGCAGGCGGTTGAGGGCTTCCTGGCTTCGCTGGCTGTGGCGTTGAATTTCCTTTTCGATATCCTCTCGCTCTTTGCCGGACTTCTTTTCGGCATGCCCCTTTAGTCGGATGATAATGTCTTCGCGGTTCTGGATATCCTTAACGATGATTTTTTGCACTCCGGGGGTGCTGATGACGGCGGCGACCACCAGGTCACCCAGTTCCACTATGCGGACGATGCCCGGCGCCAGTTCGGCATTGATAGCCTTTCCCGCGTTGTCGCTAATCGTTATCTGGTTGCCCGAGATAGCAATCACTACCCCCTGGACCTGCTGGTGTGTCGGTTTGGGTGGAATAACCAGTATTCTCTTTGCCACCAGGGCGCCGCCAACCCTTTCGGCCAGTATGGCCACTCTATTGCCGGCTTTGATGTCCGCCAGTTTGGCATCCCTGTTGGGAGGGTTCCAGATCTGGGTATCGGCCCCAACGGTGACCACCACCGCCCCTTGCTGGGTATCCAGTGTCAGCGAACCGGTAGATACGTCCTTGACGGCGCCAAAGAAGCCCTGTCTGACGGTCAGGGCGACGTCACCACCCAATTTGGTTTCTATCTTTGTGGCAATCATTATCCCCGGAATGAAAACGGCCTCGACAGCCTGGCCCACCTTCAGGTCCTGAATGGTTGCCGGCTCTTTTCCCCAGGCCTCGATCCTGGTTGAGGCATTGACCGTCAGGGTAACGGCGACCCCCTGGCGGGTGGTGATGGTGATGGTGTTAGCCGCAGGGTCTATCGAGGTCAGTGTGCCTTCGATTCTGGATGGCACCACCGCCGGGGTGGCGGTCGGCGATGCCGCCGGCGCCGGGGTGGTAGCGGCGGCTGTCGCCGTAGCCGTCGGAGTGGCGCCGGGTGTCTCGGTGGGAACTGCCGTGGGAGAGGGAACAGCCGTTGGCGTGGCAACGGGCGTCGGAGTGACAGCCGGCGTCGGCGCCGGGGTCGGCGTGGGTGTGGCCGCCGGCGTTGGAGTCGGCGTGGGTTGTGGAGTAGGGGTCTCGGCCGCCGGAGTTGGTGTCGGCGTTTGGGCCAGGGCAGCGCCGGGAACTGACAGGACCAATGCCAGGATAAAGAACACTACCGCGAAAAGGCGCCAATTCTTCATAGTAGATCTCCTCTCCTATTTACGGGATGTATATGACCGTGATGTTCTGGGCGGCCTGCCGTCCTTCGATGTCGGTGGCTATTACCTCGATGAGGTTTGGGCCTTCCAACAGGGTAAGGTTAATGCCAAAAACGCCATTATCCCCCACATCGACGATTGTCCCGTTGACGCTGACCACGGCATCCAGATTGGTGACGCCGCTAACGCGTATGCCGGCTGAGTTAACGATGCTTTCATTCGCCGGCTCGGTGATCTGCAGCTTCATGGCCTGCGGCGCTGGAGTGGTGGGCGCCGGCGGGGCGGTAGGCGGGGGGGGCGTGGCTGTGGCCGGTGGTGGTGTTGGCGGGGTTGGCTCAGGTGTGGCCGGCTTGGGCGTGGCCTTGGGTTTTGGTGGAGCCGGCTTTGGTGTTGCTGGTATGGGCGTGGGCGCCGGCGTGGTGGGCGGCGGCGGTGGAACGGTAGTTGCCTTGACCGTCGGTGGGATAGGCGTGGGTGCGGGAGTAGGGGCTTCCCTCCTGCAGTTGACGGACAACAGGACGACGCCCACCAGTACGAGGCAAAGGGAGAGGCGGACGATTCTTGCTGGCAGGAAGGTTCTGAGTTCGGGTGCGGGCATCATGGGCGACCTCCGTCAAAGACGAATTTGGACCGAAAAGAAGGTCATCGATAGCTGGTGGCCAGAAACTAAAAGGCATCCCCTCGGGTGAAAAGACCACTCCTGGCACTGTTTACCACTATACCACAGAAAGACCTGGTTTTAAATGGCCGGGCGAAAGGGCCTCAATGAAGGTATCCACAAGTTGGGGGTCGAACTGGGTCCCTTTATTCACTGTCAGCTCTCTGAAAGCTTGTTCCC
>CAZFEA010000374.1:826-3559 GCA_964518085.1 uncultured Dehalococcoidia bacterium | reverse complement strand
AGGGTGAGGGTGAAGTGGGAGATAGCTGCTCCATTATGTATTCCAGGACACCATCGATGTTGCTGAGGACGTCATTGTTCCAGAATCTCAGAATGCGATAATCTTCGGCGCTCAGGAATGCATCTCTGGCTACATCCTCGACTTTTCCCTGGTCCTCGCCATGCTGGCCGCCGTCAACTTCAATCACCAGACTCTTTTCAAAGCAAACGAAGTCGATTATGTACGGACCAATTGCCTGCTGGCGGCGGAATCTGGCATGCTCAAGCTGTCTACTGCGAAGCTTTGACCATAGGAGTTGTTCTGCGTCAGTCTGATTTTTCCGGAGCTGCCTGGCAAGATTGACTTGCCATTGGTTGTCCCTCTTTACCATGTACACCCTCACCCTGACCCTCTCCCGTCAAGGGAGAGGGGACCATCAAGCATTATCACCCTCACCCTGACCCTCTCCCGTCAAGGGAGAGGGAATGGCGCGGCTTCCGCCGGCGACGGGGCTTTGCATATGGAGGTATATCTCCCCGCTGGCGCGCGTGCCAGCGCCTTTTCTGTCCCAGCAGGTCGCCCTTATGCCTTTTTATTTCCCGACGTGTGTACTCTGCCACCTTCTCCGGGTCCCAGGTGGCGGCGTCGCGCCTGGAAAGCATTCTCATTTTCAGCGCTATGCCATAAGCCGACCGGTCCAGAAGCTTTGCCAGTTCTTTCAGAGGGACACCGGAGTTGAGAGACAACAGGGCCTGTGCCAGTTCCTCGGGAGAATACCATGGCGTATACATTTTCTGCCTCCTGCGTTAAATCCCCCTCAGTCCCCCTTTTCCAAAGGGGGAAGTTGTTTCTCCATTTTGATCTGTCATTTTTCATTTTGCATTTTGATTTTTGATCTGTCTGGCCCGGTAGTCCTGTATGTACCGCCGCGCCCGTTTGTCCCGCCCCAGCACCAGGTCCGTGGCCAGCACCACCGGGCGCACCCTGGCCGCGTCCACGATAGGGCAGGTAACGCCGGCCTCAATGGCCAGGCTAAGAAAAGCGCCGTTCAGGAGGTCCCGTTCGGGTAGCCCAAAGGAAATATTACTGGCGCCCACCGTCTGGTTGACCCCCAGCTCGTCTTTAATTCGGCGGATGGCCTCCAATGTCACCCGTCCCGCACTTTCATTTGCCCCGAGGGCCAGGGTCAGGCAATCAATCACGATCCTGTCCCGGGAAATCCCCATCGCTTCCGCCCGGCGGACGATCTTGCCGGCAATCGCCGCCCGGCCGGCTGCGTCGGCCGGGATTCCGTTCTCGTCCTGGGTCAATGCGATGACCGCCGCATCATGCTCCTTCACCATGGCCAGTACCCTGGACAACGACCGTTCTTCACCGTTGACAGAATTGACCAGGGCCCGGCCCCGGTAGACCTTCAAGGCGGCTTCAACGGCATCCGGATTGGCGCTATCTATGCAAAGGGGCGCGTCAACCGTCCCCATCAACGTCTGGACAGCCCTGGCCAAGAGGTGAATTTCGTCCACCCCAAAGGCGCCGACGTTGACGTCAATGACATCGGCCCCCGCCTGTAGCTGGGCCAGAGCCTCGGCCTTAACCGGTTCCAGTTTGCCCGCCCGGAGCGCCTCGGCAAGCTTCTTCTTTCCGGTCGGATTAATTCTTTCGCCGATCAGCACCGTGGGCCGGTCGGCGGAAATAACCACCTCCCGGCTGGCGCTCGATAACCTGGTCTCCATTACTTGATCTCCCTGAGGCCATGTTTCAACCGGTAGCTTCCCAGATAGGTGGCGCTGGCAAATGTCCGGCTGAAACCGGCGGCTGCTGAAAGCTCGAGGTATTGAACACGGGAAGCGATCTCACCGGCCCGGTCTCGCTGCCGCCGGGAGATCAAAGCCATCCTGGCCCCCATCCCGGCGGCGTTCCCAACCTGTTTGAATCGCCCCGGCGGCAAGGCGGGCAACATCCCGGTGACCACCGCGCTGGCCACATCGATGTAGCTGCCGAAGGCGCCGGCGATGATAATGCGATCGAGCCGGTCTTCCGTAAGATTCTTGACTTCCAGCAGCGCCTGGATGCCGGCGCGGATGGCTGCCTTGGCCAGTTGCAATTGGCGGACATCTTTTTGAGTGAACACTATCGCCCGGCCACCCCGTGTCTCCTCGTCTACCAGGACAAACTCCTTTATGCCGCTGCCAGCCCGGACACGCGGATGATGGTTGCCCATCCTGCCGCTGGCGTCGACTATGCCGGAAAGGTACAACTGGGCCAGCGTATCCACTATGCCCGAGCCGCAAATCCCTACCGGCGCGGCGCCGTCGATGGTCTCGTACTGGACGTTGCCATCCTGGAGGCGCACCCGTTCGATGGCGCCCGCCCCGGCTCTCATGCCGTCTTTGATATGCCCGCCTTCAAAGGCCGGGCCTGAAGCGCAGGAGGCGGCGGTAATTTCCCCGGCGGTTATCAGGGAGACCTCGGTGTTGGTGCCGATGTCCAGGACCAGGCTCGTTCCCTCTGCCCAATCCGGCGCCGTGGCCAGCAGCATAGCCACATGGTCGGCGCCCACAAAACCGGCGATATTCGGCAGCCAGTGAACATACGCTCCGGGCGCCAGGTGCAGGCCCATGTCCCTGGCCCGAATGTCCAGGGCCTGGCAGACCGCCGGCAGGAAGGGCGCCTGGACAAGCTGCCTCACCGGCAGGCCCAGGGCCAGGTGGTGCATTGCCGTATTGCCGGCAAAAACCGCATCAATATGTTTTC
>CAZFEA010000374.1:0-816 GCA_964518085.1 uncultured Dehalococcoidia bacterium | reverse complement strand
CACGATTTCTCCCGTCCCGGCTTTGATTTCACGACACAGGTCCGCGGCCAGCCGGTCGATAGACCCGGTAACCAGGCCCTGAAGGCGCTGCCGCTCTTCCTCGGACTTGATCGCCAGGTTGATGCGGCTGATGATGTCTTCGCCATAGCTGACCTGGGGATTTATGATACCGCGGGAGGCCACAGTCTTCCCGGCGCCGAGGTCCACCAGGTAGCCGGCGATCTTGGTGCTGCCCAGGTCGACCGCCAGCCCCAGAACCCGGTCCGACCGGCTGCCAGCCGATATGATCTCCCGGCCACGGACGACAACCTGCGGCCGCCAGTCAAGGGCGCGAAGCCGCTCGGGAAGGACACGCAGGGCATCGATATCGATCTCACCGCAATCCACGTCATGCACCGTTCGGAGGGTCGCGATCAACCGTCCGGCATCGGCCCGGAGATCATCGTGAGATGGAGGCGGCAGTTCGACAGAATAAATCGAAACAACTGGTTCTGGCGCCACGGCAACGGCCAAACCCTCGGTCTGGGTGCGCTGCGAAGCAGTCATTGATTCATGGGGAACATGGAGCCTGCAGTCATCCAGGGGATATGCCTGGCAGGCCAGCCGCCAGCCGGCCTTCAGCTCCTGGGGACTGAAAGCTTCGATCTCGGTGGCGGTCGGGGAAGAGACAGCGCCCTGGACTACCTGCACCCGGCAGCTACGGCAGGAACCGTTGCCGCCGCACACACTGGCTATGCCGATGCCGTGAAAACGGGCGCACTCCAGCAGCGACTTGCCGCTGGCACAGCTTGCCCGCTTGCCCGTCGGCTGGAAATC
>CAZFEA010000373.1:0-3561 GCA_964518085.1 uncultured Dehalococcoidia bacterium | reverse complement strand
CGCTATGGTAGGTAGAACTGAGCTTAAACAGTCTAATCAGTCTGAACAGTCTTAACAGTCTAAACAGTCTGAACAGTCGAACAGCCCGTAGCGGCACGCGGCCGCGTGCCGGGGTGGACCCGCCGTAGCCGCGCGGTCTCCGCGCACGGGGGCAGGGCAGCCTGCATAGCGGCATTTCGACCGAGGCGGACCGCGTGCCGGGGTGGGGCTGCCATCGGGAACGGCGCCCCGTGGCGAATTCGAAAGGAGCTAGCAAATGAAGCGAATTTTCATGGCTTGGTGGACGACCGGCTTGTTGCTAATGGCTCTGGCAGCCTGCGTCAGCCAGCCAGTCCCCACCCCCGTACAGAGGCCGGTCAAGCCCGGGACCGGCAGCGCGGCCCGGCCGGGCTGGCAGGCTGAGTGGGAGCGGATCACGACAGAGGCGAAAAAGGAAGGCAGCCTCATGCTCTACACCTCAGCCGGAGCCGCCATGCGCGACCCGCTGACCAGGTTTTTTAAACAGGAATACGGGGTCAACCTGGAATGGATTGCCGCCAGGGCCAATGAGCTTTCACAGAAGATTTTCACCGAGCAACGCGCCGGCATTTACAATATCGACGTTTACGTCGCCGGGGTCAGCGCCATCGGGCTCGCGGAGGGGAACGCGCTGCAGTCCCTGGATCCCGTCCTGTTTCTGCCCGAAGTGCTTGACAGGAAGGCCTGGTGGGGCGGTGAGCTTATTTTCCTGGATACGCAGCATAGCTGGGTGGCCTTTCTTGCTTTTCCCCAGCCTCCCATACTTGTCAATAGCACCATGGTCAAGCCCGGGGAAGTGAGGGGATGGCAGGACCTTTTGGACCCCAGGTGGAAAGGTAAGATCGTCCTTTACAATCCCAGGGACGGCGCCGGCCTGGCCTGGGCCTATCATGTCTCCGAGGTCATAATGTCGCGTGATTACCTGCGCCAGTTTGCCAGGCAAGAACCGATTGTCCTGGCAGACTCGCGACAACAGGTGGAATGGGTGGCGCGGGGGAAGAATCCGGTAGCCGTGGCCGCCCGGACGGAAAACATGGTCGAATTCATGGACGCCGGAGCCCCCGTTCAACCGGTATCACCCATAGAAGGAGTCCACCTGACCGCCGGCGCCGGCGGCGTGGCGCTCTTCAGGAACCCGCCGCACCCCAATGCCGCCAGGCTGTTTGTGAACTGGGCTTTGACAAAAGAAGGCGGTACCTTGCTTTCGAAAGCCATCGGCGGCCAGAGCGCCAGGCTCGACGTTCCCACCGACTTCCTCGACTCCAGGTTTGTGCGGCAGGAGGGCCCGCAGAAATACTTCAACACCATCACGGCGGAAGACACGCGGAAAAAGGAGGCCTTCGCCAGAGTGGCCATGGAAATTTTCGCCCCGCTGATGAAATGACCCGCCGGCAGGAGTAATCATGAACGGTCTTCGAGACTTCTTAGCCCAGATAGAAAAGGCTGGCCAGCTACAGACAATACAGGGAGCAAGTTGGGACCTGGAGATTTCCTGCCTGACTGAACTTAATGTCAAAAGGAAGGACTGCCCGGTGCTCCTGTTTGACCCGGTCAAAACCTACCAACCCGGGTACCGGGTGGTTACCTGCATGTATGCCACCCCTTACCGGGAAGGCCTGATCCTGGACCTGCCCACGAACCTGTCCACCCTGGAGTTGCTCCGGGCGATAGGTGACCACCTTCCGGTGTGGGAAAGCCGGATAAGCCAGTTCCCGCTGCGCTTCGTCGCCGATGGCCCGGTAACGGAAAACGTTCATGACGGCAGCGCCGTAGACGTTCTGGAGTTCCCGGCCCTGAAATTCCACCGGCTGGATGGCGGAAGGTTCATGAGCCAGGGAGCCACGGTGGTAACCCGGGACCCCGAAAACGGCGACATAAACCTGGGGGCCTATCGAACCATGGTCCACGACAGTCGGACATTGGGCCTCTACATCTCACCCACGGGCCATGGAAGGTTGCACTACCAGAAATATCATTCCCAGGGGAAGGCTTGCCCCATAGCTGTTTGCCTGGGACAGGACCCCATATTGTTTGCCGCCGCCTGCCTCGAGCTTCCCACCGGCAGCGAATACCTTTTTGCTGGCAGCGTCCGGCAAAAAGGTATCGAGGTCATAAGAGAGGAAGTCACCGGATTGCCCGTACCCGCCGACAGTGAAATAGTCTTAGCCGGCTGGTGCCCACCCGACCGGACCAGGATAGAAGGGCCGGTGGGGGAGTGGACCGGCTACTACGGTAGCAAGGCGCGGCCGGCCCCGATCATCGAAATAGAACGGGTCTACCACCGCAACCTCCCCATACTGCAGACCAATTTCGCCATGCAAATTCCCGCCGACGCCAGTTTTCATACCAACTTCTTCCGTAGCGCCCTGGCCCTCAACGAACTGAGGAAAATGGGAGTTCCCGACGTCAGGGGCACCTGGTTCAGTGAAGAGGCCAAGGGCAGGTGCATACAGGTGGTCTCGATCAAACAGAGGTATGCCGGCCACGCCAGGCAAGCCGCCCTGCTGGCCTCTCAATGCCGTCCCGCGCTGCGCTATGCCAGGTACACCATCGTGGTGGACGAGGATATCGACCCGACGGATATGGCCCAGGTCCTGTGGGCGCTGGGTACGCGCACCGTTCCTGATGCCGATATCGACATCGTGCGCCGCTGTGTCAGCAGCGCCCTCGACCCTGCCCTGCGCAAGGGCGAGCGGTTTTACTTCACTTCCAGGGCCATCATCGATGCTACCAAACCTTTTGAATGGATCAGTGAATTCCCGGAGACGGTGGATATCGGGGCGGACCTGGTATCCCGGGTCAAGGCAAACTGGGGGCAACAACTCAAGCTGAATTAAGCGACGCACTGTGAATTACTGCCTTTGCATTGAAAGGAGAAAACCGTGGTTGAACGGACCCTGGAAAGACGAAGGGCGCCGGAGCCGGCCGAAACCATTTACGACCGGATGCGCCGCCTCGATAGCGACAATATCAGGCGAAGGGGGGAGGGAAAGGTTGTGGTCAAAGGCAGCCAGCTCACCTGGGAACAGAACCGGCAGGGACTGGTCAAATTTTATTCCTATGATACGATCTGGAACACCCTCGCCGCTCCGGGCTGGCGAATCTTCATGAACCTGATCAAGAAGCACGGGGGCAAGCATGTGCACCAGGGAGGGCTGGCTATTTACGTGGTCGACGGCAAAGGCTATTCCGTGGTTGACGGCGTCAAGTACCCGTGGGAGGAGGGAGACCTGCTGATACTGCCGGTCAAACCCAAAGGCTGCGAGCACCAGCATTTCAACGAATTGCCGGACAAGCCGGCGATATGGCTGGCTTTCATCTTTACCCCTATGCGCGACCCGGCGCTTGAGGAGCCCCTGCAGAGGGAAGACCACCCGGACTGGATGGGACCGAAGACGAGTAGTCCGTAGCGGCACGCTGCACGTGCCCGTTGTGGCATAATTGCCCATCAAGGATGAAAATGCCTATCATCGCGAGGAGGCCCAATTTCCTCCCCCTTTCGCAAAAGGGGGATACAGGGGGATTTTGCCTGTTTCTTAAATC
>CAZFEA010000372.1:0-3562 GCA_964518085.1 uncultured Dehalococcoidia bacterium | reverse complement strand
CTCCTCGCGATGATAGGCCATTTTCATCCTTGATGATGCTCGCTTGCGAGCATGGACGATTCATTCGTGTTTATTCGTGTTTATTCGTGGTGAATTGGTGGCCTCAAATCCCCCTTAAGTCCCCCTTTTGCGAAAGGGGGAAACCTAGTCGATTACGCCATCAATGATCAACTGGTTTATTTCTTCCTCGGACATGTTCAGGATCTTGCCCAGAATGTGGTCGTTGTGCTCACCCAGCAACGGGGGAGGTTCGAATTTGGGCAGCGGCCCGCCGATGAACCTGAAGCCCCAGCCTTCGCCCACCAGTTTGCCCGCCTCAGGATGCGGCACGCTCACCCAGTGTCCCTTCTCCCTCAAATGCGGGTCGCGCAGAAGCAGGTCCTCGACATCCTGCACCACGCCCGCGGGCACACCGGCTTTTTGCAGCGCGTCCATGACCGCCGGGGCTTCCCTTTCCTTTGTCCAGGTTTCGATGATGCGGTCCAGCTCATCCGCGTTTTTCTGCCGTTCTTTCAGACTGCCAAAGCGTGGATCGGCAAGCAGGTCCGTCCGTTCCATTACGTTGCACAGGGTGCGCCATTCGTCATCGTTGAACACGGCGATGGCGCACCACCGGTCATCGCCGCGGCAGCGGTAGACGCCGTGCGGCCCGGCGTAGTCCAGGCGGTTGCCCTTTCTCTCCGGCAACTGCCCGCTAGCCAGGTAGCCAAATACCATCGTCTCGGTGATACTCACCGTGGACTCGAACTGGGAAAGCTCGATAAACTGGCCCTTCCCCGTCCGGGCGCGGTGATAGAGGGCGCCGACCAGGGCGATGGCGGCATGGAAGGGATTGCAATGGACGTCCGGCAAAGAGGTGGCGCTGGGACATACCGGCATCCTGTCCGGAGACCCGGACCCGGCATTGAGACCGGACAGGCCCATGAGTATCCAACTGGTGCTCCGATAGTACCGGTAGGGGCCGCCATCGCCCATGGTGGGCATCCGGATCATGATGATTTCCGGGTTCAGCTTGCATAGCTCGTGGTACGACATGCCCCATTTTTCCAGGACATCGGGCCGGTAGTTGTCGAGCACAACATCGCTAACCGAGACCAGCTTCCTGGCTACCTCCAGACCCCGGACTGCCTTGATGTTGAGGGCCAGGGATAGTTTATTGAAGTTATATTTGTTGGCGAAGGGTCCCACGTTCATGCTGGTGAGGTTGCCTGATTTGGCGCTGGGCTGGCGGCCGCCGCCGTGCAACCTGATATGCTCGTGGTTTTCGACGGAGATAACTTCGGCCCCAAAGTCGGCCAGCAGCTTGCCTGTCAGCGGTCCTGCCGCGTTGACGGCAAATTCGAGTACGCGAATGCCGGAAAAAGGTAGCTTACTATTCATGGCTTAGTCAAAAACCGGTACGACAGGCTTTCCAGCCTGTCGTTGCACTTGCCAGCCTGTCGTTGCAGGCTAGAAAGCTTGCAGTACCAGCAGGTTCGCCCCTACGTGTTTCACAGGCGAGCCCGGATGTTTCTTAAATCTTAAATCTTGAATCTTGAATCTCAGGTACTAGATCACGCCGGCCTTCTTCCATTGGGCCAGTTGATTCGCGGAATAGCCGAGTTCCTTTATGTAGACTTCGGTATTGTGCTCCCCGATAAGCGGCGCCCGGCGGCGGATGGCCCAGGGCGTTTCCGTCAACCTGAATGGCGCCCCCAGGTACTTCAGCGACTGCCCCAGTTCGGGATGCTGGACATCCACGAAGTATTTTCTGGCGGCAAGCTGGCGGTCCGCGGCGACATCCCCGGCGGTGTTGATGGCCCCAACCTGTATGCCCAGGTCCTGGCCGCTTTCGTATATTTCCTTTTTGGTATGCTTGAGCAGGAAGATGCGGAAAATGGCGTCGATGTGGTCGATGGATTCCCGCCGGCGGCGGAAAAAGGGGTCTTTCCACTTCTCTTTTTTCAGGTCGCCGGCCATGCCATCGGCATCGAGCCACTGAACGAAGGCCTCCCAGTTAGCATTGAACAGCCGGCAGTCGATATGGCCGTCCTTGCAGGCAAAAGTGCCATAGGCCGGGAGCTCATGGCCGTCTCCATCCCGTTTCCGCACCTCCCCCATGGCCACGTAGTTCGGCACCGAGGTCAGCATGGTTACCGGCATGGACTCGTGCATCGAAACGTCGACATGGACCCCCCTGCCGGTGGCCAGACGGTTGTAGACGGCGACCATCGTGCCCAGGGCCGCCTGAAGAGAACACTGGTGATAGGCCATCGACCCGCCGATGCGTTCCGGGGCCCGGTCCGGCCAGCCGCAAAGCGACATCAGCCCGCCCAGGGCCAGCGCCACCAGGTCGCTGCTCTTGAAGTCACGCCATGGGCCGGTCTGCCCGAAGGGCGTGATGGAAGTCAGTATCAGCCCGGGGTTGATACCGGCCAGGTTGTCAAAACCGATGCCCATTTCAGGCAGGCGCCCGGGCGGGAACGTTTCCACCACCACATCGGCTTTTGCCGCCAGCTTCTTGAATAGCTCTTTGCCCTGGCCGGAGGCGAGGTTGAGGGTAATGCTCCTCTTGCTGGTGTTCATGTGAAACCAGTAGAGGCTCTTTTCCGGGTCCGCCAGGCCATTGAGAAAGGGGCCGGTCTGCCGCATCGGGTCCCCACCCGGCGGCTCGATCTTGATGACATCGGCGCCCATGTTTGCCAGAAGCTTGCAGCAATAGACCCCGGCTTGGTTGGTCAGGTCAAGTATCCTGGTTCCTTCAAGTATACCTGGTTTGGTTTCCATTGCTGCCTTACGCCGGCCTGAACATGGGCAGGGCAAGACCATCCGGCAGGTCCTCCCAGACCAGTTGGACCGGCATGCCCACTTTTACCTGTTCCGGCGGGCAGCCAATGACATTGGAGCCGATCATAGGGCCCTCTTCCAGCTCAATCAGGGCATAGACGTAAGGGACATCCTTCTCAAAAGCCCTGTTGAAGGCCCGGTAACTAATGTTGAAGGTGAACACCTGGCCTTTGCCGCTGGCCCTGGCCCATTCCATGTTGCCGAAGAGCGGTTCATTCTCATGGAAGCGGCAGTAGGCCGCCGGGAAATACCAGGCGCCGCATTTCTTGCAGCGCATCAGGACGAATTCATGTTTTCTGGTAGCTTCCCAGAAAGGGGCGATATCCTGGTCCATGGACGGCCTCGGTTTGGTATATTCCATGTTAACTCCTTGTGCACGGTAGGGGTTTGACAAATCAAACCCTGCGGCCAGACGTGGGCTTGATAAATCAAGCCCCTGCCGGTCATTTCTTCAACAACGGAGTGAAGATCGTCTTGGACATTTCCAGGTACCTGGAGCTTTCACTGAGGGTCTGGGCAGTATCGCTCAGGTAAACCTTGCCCGGCTGGGGCACGATGGCGCGGTCGAGATGGCCGGTCGGCACATCGGCCCTGAAACTGGGAAACAGAATCTGCTGCGACCACACTGTTTGGCCCTCTTTTGACAGCAGCCAGTTGATCCATAGCCTGGCGGCACTGGGGTGAGGGGGCCTGGCGGCGATCCCGATCGACCCAGGCCCGGTACTGACATATTCCC
>CAZFEA010000371.1:0-3564 GCA_964518085.1 uncultured Dehalococcoidia bacterium | reverse complement strand
CAACCCTGAATACCAGGAATGCCGGCCAGAGCTGGGAAGTGAAGGAAGCCGTGGTCCCGAATAATTTGAACAGCCTCTTTTTCCCCGACAAGAAGAATGGCTGGGCGGTGGGAGATGGCGGCGTCATTTTGAAGTACACATTGACAGAGGTCTTCGGGCCTACTCAGACATCGCTTAGCCAGGATATCAATCAAGCCGGTTTTGTGGTGGCATCTCTGGGTATCGATAAAATAACCGACCCGGCTACCGGCCAGGCCCGTCCCGCGGCGGGAGGCATCATGAACGTAAACGCGGAGTTGACTTACGACCAGGGCATCTCTGTTCTCGATTTTCGAGGCGTGCCTCCATTCGATAAAGCCGATATCCGGGTCAATAATGCCACCAGGACGATATCCTTTGGAGCGGTCCAAACAGAGGCCGAGCCTCAACCCCCGTTGTCCTTGGCCCAATTCTTCCTCAAGCTCGATTCACCCGCCGCCAAGCAGGTCAAGGTTAACGTCAATTTCAACACTATCATCGAGGGTTCGGGCAGGAACATTCCTCAGTTCGATCCCTTCAGCGTGACCTTTCAACGGGGCGACGCCGACCGGAATGGCCGTGTCGATGACCGGGATGCTTCTTTGATTGCGGATTTCCTGGCCGGGAAGGTGAAGAAGTCCGACCTTAACCTGGTCAACGCGTCCAGTATTCACATTGACAGCCTGGAAGGGAACAGGGTCACCGTCAAGGATGCCATGTTCCTTCTTCAGAGGTTGGCGGATATCCGCAACGATGAGTTCCGTCCGGCGACGCAGTTTTGGGCGGACGCGCTGGCGAGCTAACCGGTGGTTTTTTCTCTCTGTGAACTGATTTCTAAAGCAGAAATCGATCGTGCTATCGGCCGGCTGGCCGCGGAAATACGGCGTGATGTTGGTGATAAGAACCCGGTCTTCGTGTGCATTTTGAAGGGCAGTTTCGTTTTTGCCGCCGATCTGATACGGGCTACCGGGATACCCGCCCAGGTCCAGTTTGTTTGCCTGAGCAGCTACGGTTGCGGCATGGAAACCTCGGGCAGGGTGAAAATGCGCCTGGGTCTCCGGGAGCCGGTGGCCGGCAAGCACGTGGTGGTCCTGGAAGACATTGTGGATACCGGCGCCACGGTCAACCACCTTCTCAACTACCTGGCACGCCGCAAGCCGGCCGACCTGAAACTTTGTGTTTTGCTGGACAAGCCCTCGCGACGGCGGCTGCCGGTGAAGATAGATTACACCGGATTTCAGGTACCTGATAGGTTTGTCGTCGGCTATGGAATAGACTGGAACGAGGATTTCCGTTACCTGCCGGACATTCGCTACGTGGAGACTGAAACCGAAGATGGGTGATCTCGCCAGGCTCATTGCCGTGGCCCGGGGCGATCTGAGGGCGGACATCCTTCTGGCCAACGCCCGGATTGTCAACGTTTTCAATGGAGAGATCGAAGAAGGGAATGTGGCCATATTTGGTGACAGGATTGCCGGCGTCGGCGCTGCCTACAAAAAAGGCAAACAGATATTCGATGTGGACGGGGCCTATGTCTGTCCGGGCTTCATTGACGGACATACCCATATTGAGAGCTCAATGTTGCATCCGGTCGAGTATGCCAGGGCGGTAGTTCCCCGGGGGACTACCGGGGTGGTAACCGACCTGCACGAAATAGCCAATGTCAGCGGGATTGCCGGGATGAAGTATGTCATGGACTGGGCGCGGCGACTTCCCCTGTCATTTCATATCATGGCGCCGTCGTGCGTACCCGCTACCGACCTTGAGACGTCGGGCGCCAGCCTGGGAGTCGAAGATGTCAGGAGGATCATGAAATGGAAAGGCGTCACCGGCCTGGGTGAAATGATGAATTTCCCCGGGATTATCTCGGCCGGCGCCGAACCCCTGGAAAAGGTCCAGGCATCTGTCGCCGGTCCGGTGGACGGCCACGCTCCAGGAGTGACCGGCGCCGATTTGAATGCCTATGTGGCGGCGGGGATTTCCTCCGACCACGAGTCGACCAGCCTGGCTGAGGCGGCCGAGAAGCTGGGCCGGGGAATGTATGTGATGATTCGCGAGGGGTCATCAGAGAAGAACCTGGACGCGCTGTTGCCCCTGGTGACTGATAAGACCTATCCACGGTGCCTTTTCGTGGTTGACGATCGCAGTTGCGGCGACCTGAAACGGGATGGCGATATTGACGCGGTGCTGCGGCAGGCTATTGCCTCGGGACTGGACCCGGTCCGGGCGGTCCAGATGTCCACCATAAATCCGGCGAGGCATCTCGGCCTTAGAAACACCGGGGGCATTGCCCCTGGCTACTTTGCCGACATTGCGGTTATCAACGATCTCAGGCAGATGAAACCCGGACTGGTAATCTACCACGGACAACTGGTCGCCAGAGACGGAGAAATGGTTGCCCCACTTCCCGTTCCCGGCGGTGAAGGGGTGGCAAATACCTTCAATGTGAGACCGCTGACTCACCGCTCCCTGGACATCCCGGCTGAAAAGAGTGAGAATCCTGTTATCCAGGTGGTACCGGGTCAAATTGTCACCAGTAAAGTCCGGGCCAGGGTAAGGGTTGAAGGCAACCTGGTTCAGGCAGACGTTGAGCGGGATATCCTCAAGTTGGCGGTGGTAGAAAGACACAAAGGCACCGGTAATGTGGGCCTGGGCATGGTACGAGGCTTCGGCCTGAAAAAAGGGGCGCTGGCTTCATCCATTGCCCATGATTCACATAACATAGTTGTGGTTGGCGCCGGCGACGGCGATATGCTGCTGGCCATCGGGGAAGTTGTCCGGTTGCGGGGTGGACTGGTTGTGGCCGCCGGCGGAGAAATACTGGCATCGCTACCTTTGCCGGTAGCCGGGCTGCTTTCCCTGGAACCGCTGGATAAGGTGGTGGAGCAGTTTGAGAAGGTGGAAGAGAGGGCCCGCGAGTTGGGATGTGTATTGCCATCGCCCTTCGCCACCCTTTCTTTCCTCACCCTTCCGGTCATCCCCGAGCTCCGCGTCACCGATAAGGGTCTGGTAGACGTTACCGAGTTCAGGATAATAGATTAATAGTGGGAAAATAAGACAAAAGTCGTATTCAAGGCGGGTCGCCGCGTGTTAATAACTTGGCGGATATCGGCCCGGCCCCGGCGTTTCCGGCCCGGATGCGTTTCTTTAGCTGCGACTCAATGGGCGGCACGCCCTGGCAGCCAAAGTATTCTGGACGGGGATAAGCCCGGGACCAGGGTCAGTAAAGGAGACAGGAATTGGACATTGTCGAAGCTATTCGCTCCAGGCGGGCGGCCAAGGCGTTTTCGAGCGATACCGTGGAAAAAGACACCCTGGTGAAACTGGTAGACCTGGCCCGTCATTCGCCTTCGGGGGGCAATAAGAACGCCTGGCGGTTCGTGGCGATTACCTCGCGGACCGCTCTTGACCGGCTCAGTGAAACCCATCCCCACTGCAAGTGGTTCAGTTCGGCGCCGTCAGGCATGGCCATAGCAATAGACCCGAAGTCCACCCGTTACTGGCTGGAAGACTGCAGCGTGGCCGCCTATGCTATCTGGCTGGCAG
>CAZFEA010000370.1:0-3614 GCA_964518085.1 uncultured Dehalococcoidia bacterium | reverse complement strand
CGGCAGTTCAGTGAGGGATCGGGGATTTAGAAAGGGAAAAGGGAAAAGGAGTTAGGAGTTAGGAGATAGGGAAAAGGCAAAAGGGAAAAGGGAAAAGGAGACAGAAGACAGAAGACAGAAGACAGAAGTGGGGGTGGGGGGCTACTGACTACTGACTACTGGCTACTGACTAAGGAGACCCATCAATGCAGGTGAACAAAGTACCTCTCAAAGTGGAAATCGTCTACGGATGGTTTTTCTTTTCCGGCCTGGCGGCGCTCATTTACCAGGTGGTCTGGGCGCGCCAACTGGAACTCATTTTCGGCAGCACCCTGTTCGCCGTCAGCGCCATTCTTTCCGCCTTCATGGGAGGCCTGGCGCTGGGCAGCTTCTACCTGGGCAAACTGGCCGACCGCAAGGGAAAGCCCCTCTCGATCTACGTCCGTCTCGAGCTGGGGATCGCCCTCTATGCCGTCATGACACCCTGGATCTTCAAGCTCCTCCCGCTGCTGGAACGCAACATTCCCCAGATCTATTCCAGCGGGGGACTGAGCTTCTCCATAGTCAACGTCATATTCAGCTTCGTCGTCCTCATCATCCCCACTTTCCTGATGGGCGGCACCCTGCCCACGGCCACACGGTTCATCGTGGCCAATCACAATGAACTGGGCAAGAAGATCGGGCGCCTCTACTTCATCAACACTATCGGCGCGGCCACCGGCGCCTTCCTGGCTGGTTTTATCCTGATCGCCGCCCTGGGGCTGACCTTGTCTACCGTGGCCGCGGCAGTGGTCAATGCCACCATCGGCCTGACCGCCCTGGGCATGTTGAGACGCATTCAGCGCCGGCACATGCCCGAGGTAGCCCCTTTCAACCCTCCGGAAGAAGAGCCCCCGGCTTCCCCTACCGACCTGGAAACGGCTTCGCCTTCAAAAGCACACCACCTCATCCTCCTGGTGGGATACGGGCTGGCCGGCTTCGCCGCCCTGGCCCTGGAGGTGCTCTGGACCCGCACCCTGATCCTGTTCATCGGCAGCACGGTATACGCCTTCAGCCTGATGCTCATGGCCATTCTGGCCGGCATCGCCCTGGGCAGCCTGCTCATGGCCCCGCGCACCGATGTTCCCCGGCAAAAGCTCCTGTTATACTTCGGATCGATTGAAGTACTGCTGGGGATGTCGGTCATTGCCATCACCCCGTTGCTGGGCCAGTATCCGCTGCTCTTCCTCAGGCTGTTTACCGCCTACCAGAACTCTTTCTGGTTGCTGCAGATACTCGAGTTCGTCATCGTATTCCTTACCCTGTTGATACCCACCATTCTCATGGGGGCGGCCTTCCCGGTTATCAGCAAGCTGTATGCCTCCGACTTCAAGCGGCTGGGACAGCGCATCGGCGATATCTACGCCATCAATACTTTCGGCTGTGTGCTGGGGCCGCTGTCCATGAGTTTTGTCCTGATACCGCTCATCGGCGTTCAGAAGAGCATCGCCATCGCCGCCGCCCTGTACCTGGCCATCGGCTTTGCCGCCCTGTGTCTTTCCCCGCGCCTGCGCCCTCGTGGGAAAGCCGTTGCCGGCATCGTGCTCTGCGGAATCATGATCACCGGGCTGGCGATGCCGCCCTGGACAAGGGAACTATTATCCAGCGGGGTCTACTTCCACTCCGAGGGCTATCAATACGACGGCGACATCGAGGCCGCCAGGGACATGATCATGTCCAGGAAGATCGTTTACTACAAAGAGGGACAGCTTGCCACGGTGGCTGTTTTCGATCATGTCACCGGCAGCAAGGTCCTGACCATCAACGGAAAGGTAGATGCCTCAAGCATTGCCGATATGGGCACCCAGCTTTTCGTGGCCCACATGCCGATGTTGCTGCATCCCAATCCGCGCAAAGGGGTAATGATCGGCCTGGGCAGCGGCAGTACCCTGGGGGCCATGGCCCTTCACCCCGAGGTGGAAAAACTGGAGGCGGTGGAGATCGAACCGGCGGTAATCGAAGCCGCCGACTACCTCAAGGAGCTGCACCACGATGTGCTCAATAATCCCAGAGTCAAGGCCATTGTCGGTGACGGGCGGAACTTTATCCTCAACTCGCGGGAACGCTATGATGTAATTGTCACCCAGCCCTCCAACATGTGGGTCAGCTCGAGCTCCAACCTGTTCAGCAAAGAGGTCTTCGAGATGTACCGGGACAAGCTGGCGCCGGGCGGCATCGTGGGGCAGTGGATGTACCTTTATCGCATCGACGAGAACGACCTCAAAACGATGATCAACACCTTTCGCAGCGTCTTCCCCCACACCACCATGTGGGGCAACTTCTTTTACCCTGACCTCCTCCTGGTTGGCTCCCTGGAGCCTTTGACCATAGACTACGAGAATTTCAGCCGCCGGGTACAGCAAGGACGGATCAAGGAGGACCTCGCCCGGATCAATGCCGATGACCCGCTGACCCTCCTGGGCTATTTCCAGATGGATGAAGACATGATTGCCCAGTATGTAGCCGGGGCTTCGGTCAACACCGACGACCGTCCCCGGCTGGAGTTCTCCGCGCCGAGGAACATGTACCGCAGGACATCGGAAGAGAACATTGAGGGAATGAGACCCTATCAGTCCAACCTGGCGCCCCTGGTAAGAAACATGCCGCCCGAGGTAGCCGGGCGGCTCGACCAGAACTACCGGGCGCGCCCGCTGATCATGGACGGGGTGATCGCCGAAGGCACGGGAGACCCACGCGAAGCTATCCTGGCCTGGGAAGCCGCTCTGAAAGAGGACCCGGAGAATGTCACCCTGCGCCGGATGATGGCCGAAAGCTACATGTCCATGGGCAAGTGGTATTTCGAGCGCGACGACTCCGAAGAGGCCCTGGTCTACTACCGGAGGGTGGTGGAACTCCAGCCGCCCGATGCCAAGGCCTATCTCTACCTGGGAACCGTCCACCAGGCCCTGAACCGGAAAGCGGACGCGCTGAAGTATTTTGAGATGGCCTTGAAACTCAAGCCCAACGATGCCCTGATCCACTATGAAATGGGACATGCTTTCCTTTCCAGCCAGTCTTTCGAGGAGGCGGCAAAGCATTTTACCGAATCTATCAAGGCTGATCCGGTGCTCTCCGGCACCTATGCCAGCCGGGGCTATGCCCTGCAGCACCTGGGCAAGCAGGAAGAAGCACTGGCCGATTATAACCGGGCGCTGGAGATGGACCGCGGGAATTATCGAGTTTACCTGGACCGGGCCCGGGTCTATTATGAGAAGACCGACTATGCCCGGGCCCTGGCTGACCTGAACACCTATCTTGAAAAGCAGGAAAATGCCGATGCCTTTGACCTGCGCTCACTGGTCCTGATCCACATGCAGGAATATGACCGGGCACTGAAGGACTCCCAGAGGGCGTCTACCCTCGACAGCCGGCTGCCGCTGCCCTATTACCGGCGCGGGGCGATATACCAGGCCCTGGGCAAGAAGGCCGAGGCTATAGATTCCTACGAGCGCTTCCTGCTCTTCCCGGCAGACGAGGGACTGAAAGACTCGGCCAGGAAAGAGATCGCCAGGCTCAGGACATAGCGAACTCCCTCTCCCTCGACGGGCATAAGCGCTAACTTAGTGAGGGAAAAAACTTGTTTCAATGTGTTCTGC
>CAZFEA010000369.1:0-3669 GCA_964518085.1 uncultured Dehalococcoidia bacterium | reverse complement strand
GCGGTCTCCTCTCCCCCTGTGGGAGAGGATTAAGGTGAGGGGGTCACCCTCACCCTGACCCTCTCCCGTCGAGGGAGAGGGCAACCGCAATTCCGTGAAATGGCGATTTTCATACTTCAAGGTGCTGGCTTGCGAGCATGGACGATTCATTGCGTAATGCCGCTTGCCGGCGAGCATGAACGATTGTTCGATGATAGACATACCGCGCCAATTAGTCAAGTGCAGCGAGCCTGTTACCTGTCCCCTGTTGCCTGTTGCCTGTTACCTGTTGCCCGATTTTGCTATAATCAAGGCGTGGGGATATAGCTCAACTGGGAGAGCGCAGCGTTCGCATCGCTGAGGTCGGGGGTTCGAGTCCCCCTATCTCCACCATCGCTATCAATAAGGCCGAACTTCTACAGATTCCCTGGTCTTTCCACATGGCAGCAGTGGCAATTTGTAACTCTGAGAATCCGCCATGGCAGCAGGAGCGGAGGCACGCATGACAACCATACAAGTCTATGACGCCTGGCAGGACAGGGTGGTAGCCGTGGAAAAGATCCAGAGGCCGGACGCAGAATGGAAGAAGCTGCTGACCGGAGACCAGTATGAAATCACCACCAGGAAAGGAACGGAGCCCCCGGGTAGCCGGCTATTCAGCCAGGTCCACGAGCCAGGCATATTCCGGTGCGTACGCTGCGGGACCGACCTTTTCCGCAGCTCGACCAAGTTTGAATCGGGGACCGGCTGGCCGAGCTTCTACGAACCCGTCTCGCCGCTGAACGTGTTGGAGCGGTCGGACAACAGCCTGGGAATGGTGCGCACCGAAGTGGTATGCGCGCGGTGTGATTCCCACCTGGGCCACGTTTTCGACGATGGTCCGCCCCCTACCGGCAGACGCTATTGCATCAACGGCTTCGCCCTGAAATTCGTGCCCGAGGGCGCTCGGTGAACCGTCCGGCTACGCTTCAAACCGCGACCCTGGCCGGCGGCTGCTTCTGGTGCATCGATGCGGTCTTCCGGGAGGTCGATGGAGTCGAGAAGGTGGTTTCCGGCTACACCGGCGGGACCACTATCGACCCTACTTACGAGCAGGTCTCCACCGGCCAAACCGGGCACGCCGAAGCCGTCCAGGTGACCTTCGATCAGGAGAAAATCTCCTACCGGGAAATACTGGAGATTTTCTTCTCCGTCCATGATCCAACAACACGAAACCGCCAGGGTGCGGACGTCGGCACGCAGTACCGTTCGGCCATCTTCTATCACGACCAGCGGCAAAAAGACATCGCCCTGGAGTTAGTGGGAGAACTTAACGAGTCCCACCTGTGGAAGGACCCCGTGGTGACCCAGGTCGTGCCCCTGGACAGGTTTTATCCCGCGGAGGACTACCACCAGGACTATTTCACCCGGTTTCCGCAGCAGCCATACTGCCAGATGGTAATTTCGCCCAAGGTGGCCAAATTCCGGCGGCAGCGGGCCGAGCGGCTGAAAAGACGAAACGAGAAGGAATAAGCATGGGTAAATTTGATGGTCTGCCGGACCTGCCGCCGAACTGGCTGGAGTTGCTCCAGGCGGAGACGGTGTTCATACAGAAAAATCTCCCACAGGACCCAAAGGAGGCGGCCGCCAAAGCGCAGCAAGATAACCTCCTGGAACAGCAGGAGCTCCGGGAAAAGTGCCCCCAGATTTTTGCCTTTGTGCAGGTCAGCCACGACGCGCTGCAGGGCGCCATGGTGCAGTCCGGATTCAGCGCCGAGCAGTCGAACCGTATGGCCGGCTTGTTCACACTGAGCACCATGGCCCTTTTGAGGATGCTGGCCATATCGTTTCGATCCAAGATCTAAGATTCAAGATTCAACAATAGCCGGTCTGCAAGTGAATAGGCGAGTGGGCGTACAGTATCACTTCAGGAGCTTCGTGGCTTCCAGGGTGAACGCTGCTGGCGCCTCCGATGAAACATGGGTTGCTGTCAATGCAGGGACGGGGACTAGCGGGACGGGCGCCGGCTTAGGCAGCCCGGCAACCGCGGCCGGGTCTGCACCAGCAGGGACGGGAACGACGGCCACGGGCGCAGTGTCTGCAGGCGTCGCTGCGGGGGCCGACGCTTCAGGCGCCAGTGCCACGGCCGGCGTTTCCGGTGACGCCTCTGCCCGGGCCGCTGCTTCGGGCTCTGTGGTCTCGGTTCCGGCAGGGACCGGAGGTAATGCCGACGCCGGGGTCAGCGGCGTCAGCGCCGGCGTGAACGGGTTCGCCGGGGCTAACGGGTCCGCAGGCATCGGTGGAAAGCGCTAAACCGGGTTTGCCTTTCCCTTCTCTGCTTTGCGGGCTTTGCGGCCCCGGGGCCGCAAAGCCCGCAAAGATGGACGGAAGACAGAAGACAGAATAGACGTCAGGAGTCACAGGAGGAAGATCGTTAGGGGAAAGCGCAGAAGAAAAGAAGTCTTCTTCCGGTCCGCCTCATTCAGCACCCCTTGTATCTTGTTCATCCCGTCTTCTGCCTTCTGCCTTCTGTCTTCTGTCTTCTGACTTCTGACTTCTCTCTTCTGTCTTCTATCTTCGCGCCGTAGCGGTATTTGTGGTAGGATAGGGCAACGTTAAGTACATGTCTATTCTTATGGGGCTTGCCCTCGGCCTCGGCGGCGTTGCCATAGGAGCCTACGGCACCCTGATTGGCATCGGGGGCGGCGTCATCATTGTTCCTCTTCTTCTTTTCCTGTATCCCGCGGAGCCGCCCAGGGCCATCACCGCCATATCCATGGCGGTAGTCCTGCTCAACTCATTCTCCGGCACCTTTGCCTACAACCGGCTGCGCCGTGTCGATTACCGCAGCGGCATATGGTTTTCCCTGGCCACTGTGCCGGGCACCGTCCTGGGCGTTCTGGCCACTTTCCTGATAGACAAAGGGGCTTACCAGTCCCTGTTCGGCCTTCTGCTCGTCGCCGTTTCCCTTTATATTTTCTTTCGTCCCGCCGGCAGGCCCAGGGCATTCAATAACTCCCGGCCTACGCAGAGACTGATTGTCGACCGCGGGGGTGTCTGTTATCAGTTTTGCTTCGATCTGAGGCTGGGCATCGCGGTTAGCTTTGGAGTAGGTTTTTTTGCCGGCCTTTTCGGCATCGGTGGGGGCATCATCCAGGTGCCGTTGATGGTCAGCGTCCTGGGGTTTCCGGCGCATATTGCTACCGCCACCTCTCAGTTCATCCTCCTGGTGACCACCTTTTTTGGCACAGGCACTCATATTGTTGCAGGGGACCTTGACCTGAGCTGGCCGCTGGTCATTGTTCTTGGCGCCGGGGTAATGCTTGGAGCACAGGTGGGCGCCAAGCTATCCCTGAAGGTGGGAGGCACGGCCATCATCCGTCTTCTGGCAGCCGCGCTCCTGGCAATGGGACTCAGATTAGTCTTTTTCCCGTGACTGCTGGGACATATCTGTGGCCCAGATAGTGCCGGATGGCAAGATAGCGACACGACTGAAGCCAGTTTGATTGCCACGACCGAGGTAAAATGGTAGTCTTTAGGAGAAGGGTTGTTGTCGTTCCCTTTCCGTTTTCGGACTTGACAGAAGTGAATTTCGACCTATTGAAACCGAAAAGTCCGTTTGCTATATTAGGCAAAGCCAAAAACGCAAAAGGACGGAGAACTTGGTAACCAAGTGGAAGCACCCCGGCGGCAAACTGCGGGAGCTGGGAG
>CAZFEA010000368.1:405-3676 GCA_964518085.1 uncultured Dehalococcoidia bacterium | reverse complement strand
AACGGAGAGATTCAATAATAATCTCTGTAATCTTTTGTTAATCTCCGTAATCGTAGTTCCGATTTTTCTCCATTTTGAGCACGATCCTGCTGTTTAGGGACTATTCTCTTTTCCCTTTCCCCTTTCCCTTCCTCATTTTATGTAGTATATCGACGGGTCCGTCCCGAATTCCGGGTGCAACTGGGTGCCGCGGTGCGCCCTGATTAGCTGCGATACCTCGCTGGCCGGGTCATCCAAGTCGCCGAAATATCTTGCCCTGGCCATACAGTTGTTGACACAACTGGGCGTTGCTGCTCTATCGATACCGGGACGCAGTCCCTTCTTCAGCCCGGCCTCTATCTTTTCCAGGCAGAAGTTGCACTTCATTACCACGCCAACCTGCAGGTCGCGGTGTCCGATTTTCTCGAAGGGGGTCAGGCCATGCCCGGGGAAATAACCTTGCAATTTAGGGTAGTAATACCGTGAGCCGTAGGGACAGGCCATCATGCAGTAGCGGCAGCCGGCGCATTTATCGTAGTCGACAAAAACTATGCCGTCTTCCCGTTTTTGGGTGGCCCCGGTGGGGCACACCTTGACGCAAGCCGCCTCCTTGCAGTGATTGCACTGGACCGGGGTGATGGACTTGCCCACGGCAGGATACTGGCCGTACTCCTTGACCAGCACCCGCACCCAGGAGATCCCAGGCGGCGTGGAATGTTCCAGTTTGCAGGCCATCATACAGCCGCAGCAGCCGGTGCAGCGGCTCAGGTCGATTACCATTCCATATCTAGTCATTTTCTAACCACAGAAGGCGCAGCGGGGCGCCGGGAAACAGCCAAGGGGACTGGAACCACGAATGAACAGGAATTGACACGAATCAGTCTCTTGAATCTTGAATCCTGGATATTCAGTCCTTCACAGGCAGGGCCGCCTGTGGTACCGGTTGTATTCAGTCCTTCTTGTACAGCTTCGCCTTGACCGTCGATTGCATGCTTCCGGTCAGGTGGTCGGTCCATTCGTAGTTGATGGGCACCAGGGCATTCATCGAGGCGCGGCCCGTGTCCCGGGCCACCGGCGTTTGCCACTGTCCGAAATTGGAGGCGATGAGGATGGTGTCCGGCCTTATGCCTTCGGACAGTGAAGCCCGTCCGCTGGTCTTGCCGTGGGGCGATTCCAGCCAGACCAGGTCGCCCTCCTCGATGCCCCGTTTCCGCGCTTCGCCGGCACTGATCACGATTTCCTGCTGCCCGCTTACCTGGCCGGCGATTTCGATATACCGCGGGCAATCCACATTGATGGAGTTGACGAACACCGGCGTGCGGCAACTGGTGACAAAAAAGTCATATTCGGACGGCAGTTCTTCGAGCACCGAAGGCCGGTAGACGGGGAGAGGGCTGTATTCTTCCGTTGACCACCACTTGATGCCCACAGCTTCCAGATTTTTTGCCAGGGTCTCGCCCACCTTTTTTACGTGAAACATGTAGGGAATCGGGAAGCGGATATTGTTCGCCTTGACCTTGTGGTGAACGCTGTAAAGCTCTTCCACCGTGAGCCTGGGGATCAGAGCGCCATGCTCGGAGAACCAGTCCAGCCCTTTTTCCCCGCCGGTCAGGGACAGGCAGGCCCGCTCGATGATCTCCTTCCAGCTATATTTCCTGTCCGGCTCCAGCTTGTACGGGTCTTTCAGGGCGCAGAACACATTGATTATCTTGTTCTGCTCCGCAAGGATGCCGATTCGGGCCGCCAGCTCGGTGCAAATATCGGACATGTCCATGGTATTGCCCACCGGCTCCACGATGGGCTGCCTGAGCAGGGTGCCCTTGAATTCGCGGCCCGACCCCAGCCGGTAGCATATCTGGAAAGCGAGATCGTATTTTTCCAGCTCGGTGTGGTCCGGCAGGATGATGTCGGCAAGCTGGGTGACCTCGTCCATGACGTAGGAGACAGACACGATGAACGGGATTTTCTTCAGGGCCTCCTCCACCATGGGGGTGGAACCCGATGAGGTCATCGGGTTTTCCCGCCATCTTATGTAAACCTCGGGTGTGGGCGGCATGGGGAGGTCCTCGGGTGGCTTCAGGAGGTTCTGGTATACCAGGTGATAGGGGTGACCCCATATCTTCAGGAAAGGCAGCAGGGTCTCGGCGGCGTCGTAGGATACAGGAGGCCAGGTGAAAGGGAAGGTCTCAGTCCGAGGCGTGGCGTGTTCGCCGCCGGGGTTGACGCCGAAATCATAGATGTTTCGCTCGGCGGTGCCGCCGCGGTGCCCGCCTACCACCTCCAGGGCGCCCAGCAGGGCCACGAGTATGTGCTGGCAAAGGATGTTGTTGTAGCAGTGGACATCGGACTCCACCGGTCGGCCGATGACGACATCCACCGGACGGTAAGGCAATGTGACCCCATCTATCCGGATGGTGCTCCCTATGCGGGCATTGTCCACCAGTTCCCGTGCCACCGTCCGGATGGCGCCGGCCTCGATGCCGGTAATCGCCTCCGCCCACTCAGGCGTATTTGGCCTGACATGGTCTTTGAGTAATTGCAGGGCCGGCCTGACTTCCCGGCCGTCGACGGAGTAGGTCCCTTCGAGGGCCAGGTCCTTGATATCGGGCGCATCGTGGGGCCTCGGCCTGGACTCAACGGCGTCCCATACCAGGGCTTTGCCGGACTCTTTGTCGGTGGCGTAATTGCCATCGGGCCCCACCAGGTAGGGGGAAACAGTACGATCCTTAAGGAAGTCCCGGTCATAAACATTGATCTCATGAAGGATAATGTGTATCAGGCTTAGCAAAAAAGCGGTGTCGGTGCCCGGCTTGATGGGAAGCCAGCGCTCGGCTTTAGCCGCGGTGAGGGTGAACACCGGATCAACCACCACCTTCTTCGCATCCGGATAAAAAAGGTTGCCCGGCGTGCCGCCGGAGGCGATGATATTGCTGCCCAGCACCAGCAGGTACTTGCAGTAGGTCATATCGGGTGAGCAGCGAAAGCCGCCGTGGATGGTCTGGCCGACGGTGTGGACGCCCAGCCCGCAGCGCACGCTCGACCCGCCGCGGACATCTTGCATCGGACCGAAAGCCAGATAAAACGGCGCCCAGACGCCCAGCATCCCCAGCTTGCCGATATTGGTCAGGGTGGCGCACACCCTCATCGAGCTTTTGGCCCGCGCCGCTTTCATCTTTTCCCCGACGGTGTCCAGCGCCTCTTGCCAGCTAATCTCGACCCACCCGGGGTCGACATCCCGTCCCTTTTCCGGATTGGTCCGCTTCATCGGCGCCTTGATGCGGTGAGGATCGCA
>CAZFEA010000368.1:0-395 GCA_964518085.1 uncultured Dehalococcoidia bacterium | reverse complement strand
GGGAAAGCTCTTCAAACGAAGGGTCATCCAGGTTCCCCTCGACGTTGACCGCCACACCGTCGACCCGGTGCACTTTGATCATGCAGGGGCCCATGGCGCACAGCCAGCAAAAGGTAGGCAGCCACACATCGTCTGCCGGCTTCCCTGATGTCCTGCGCCGGACATCCTTAGTTTTTGCTTCCGCCATGAGTTACCTCAAATTGCAAATCGAAACGATGCTGGGGCTATTTCGCTATTCCCTCTATCTCAATGATGAAATCCGGGTTCCACAAATTCAGCACCTGTATGCCCGTACAGGGCGGGGTTATGTCCCCGAAGAACTCCTTCAGCACTTTGGCGAAAAGCTGTCCGCGGCGGAGAAAGCGGATGTCCTTGGTGAAGAAGATCATCTTGAC
>CAZFEA010000367.1:0-3677 GCA_964518085.1 uncultured Dehalococcoidia bacterium | reverse complement strand
GGCGTATCTGCCGTCCGGCTTCCAGGATGTTTTCATAATACACCGGAAAACGGGACTTCAGACGGTTCAAGGGGAACAGCTCATCGGTCTTCCTTTTCCGGTTATGGAAGCCATGCTGCCTGAACCAGTTCGCATCTTTGTCTTCCCCCAGCTCGCTTTTCACCCGCGAGTCGTAGATCTCTTCCTTGCTGTATTTGCGAGGCGGGTCGAGGCGGTATTTTCCCTTCAGATCGTATTTCTTGTTATATACCTGGTATAGCTTGCCCAGTATGCCGATTCTCTCTGACAGGTCTTCAAGCACATCTACCCAGTCCCTGGCTTCACCGGACGGCTGGACCACGGGCTGTCTGATACTCCACATGAAATGCCCGGACTGGGCGGTGTTACTCCAGCTCAACGAGTTGGGGAAAAGGCGGGATTTCTCCAGGAACATGGCATCCGGCAGGGCAAGGTCGGCAAAATCGCTCACTTCGTCGAGGTGGGTGCCGAAAAAGACGATAAACTTCAGTTTTTTCAGCGCCTCGGCGGTGACATCCTTCTTGACGCCTCCCAGGAACAGGTTCCGCCGGCAAATCAGCAGCATCTCCGGCTCGTAAGGCAGGCCGAACTTTTTTCCCTCCAGTATCGAAGTGAGGCAGTTAGGTGAGAGATTGGTGGATATGGGATAGAGATCATCCTGGCCCATCACCTCCGGCGGCTTGACTTCGAAGCCATAATAGCCTTCGCCATGGTGAAGTATCTTTTCGGGCGGTACGATCAAACCGTCATGTTCCCGCGGCGCCCAGCTCCAATCGGGCCCAACCAGGTTCTGCCCCCGGTGGCCTCCCAGGGAATAGAAGCTGCCCACGATAATATTGAGCGTCTGCACCGCCAGGGCTACCCAGACCCCATGCTTGTGGGCCCCGGCCCCGCGATATATATTCGCCGCCACCGGCCTCAACGGGTATTCCTGGCCGTCGATGGTCATCGTGGAACCGATACTCGCCGCCCGGCCAAACTCGGCTGCCAGCCGGCGGATGGTATTCGCCGGGACGGTAGTTATCTCCGAAGCATATTCAGGACTGTATTTTTTAACATGCTGTTTCAGCAGTTGAAAGGCGGGGACAACTTCGACGCCATCAACCGTATAGCTGCCTTCAAGCGCCGGGTCCCGCAACTCGCTGTCATAGGTCTTCGCCCTGGCGTCAGCCGCATCCCATACCAGTGGCTTGCCATCATGCCGCAAATAATACCCGTCCGGCTTGACCAGATACGGGCCGTTGGTGCGACGCTTCTGGAACTCTGCGTCATAGATTCCCATCTCGTTCAGAAGCACATTGATCATTGCCAGGATCATTGCCCCGTCGGTCCCCGGCCGGATAGGCACCCATTCGTCTGCCTTGGCCCCGGCATTGTTGCACAGCGGGTCAACTACCACCGTCCGCAGGCCACGTTTTCTGGCCTCGGCCACATTCTGAGCGGTGATATTGGGGTTGAGGCCGGCGCCGAACCCGGCCTGGTTGCCGAAAAGGAGTAGATATTTGCAGTAAAGCGGATCGAAATCGCAGTGGAAGGTACCGTTGGTCAAATACATCGAAGAGTGGAGGTATTGCCCGCAGAAATACCCCGCCCAGGTATAGTTGGGCGTGCCGAAGGCCTGGGCGAAGGGTGAGCCGGTGGAGCTGGGGTCATCAAAGGTGGAGATCACCAGCTTCCTGGGGTCGTCTTTCCTAATGGCCTCCAGCCGGCCGGCGACCTCGTTGAGGGCTTCGTCCCAGGTGATGCGGCGCCATTTGGGATCGACGCCAATGCCTTTTTCGGAGTTGGTCCGCTTAAGGGGTACGGTGAGCCGGGACGGATCATACAGGCTCATAATGGCGGCATTGCCCTTGGAGCATATCTTGCCGCGGCTACTCGGACAGTTGGGGTCGCCTTCTATTTTTACGATCACACCGTCTACACGATGGGCCAGGATGCCACAGGCTCCAAGGCACATCTCGCAAACGGTGTGGACCCACACATCTTCTTTCTTTTGTTGCGCCACGGGTGCCGACGTAGTTTGCCTCCGGAATCGCCTTTATTTTGCGGCCGCTTCAATGACCTGTTTGGCTATTTCCACCATCTGGGCAGAAGTGAAGATAAATTCTTCGCGACGGCTGCGGGTCCGGCCTTCCCCAAGTCAGGTGCAGGCGAAGATGGCGAAGCCTGACCGCAGCCAGGGAGAACCAGCATGCCAACGGCAAGTGTTGTCCACCATGCTGTCTTTCCCCTCCATCTTCGGTGGTCTTTCAAAGGTTCCCGGCGCACGGACACCTCCATCAATAATATCGCTTGAATAGCCAGTTGAATTTAGCAAAAAGCGTCAAACTTTGTCAAGGTCTAGTCTCTTTCCAACTTTAGTAGTGATAAGGAACTATTGACACCAACTTCGGGAAGACCATACAATATCGTCCATTGTCACACCGTTCCTGGTCGGTGTTCGAAAGGAAAGAGAATGAAACTGTCAAAGCTGCTTATTTGTTTGAATCTGGCTGGTTTGCTCGTGATGTCGTGCGCGCAGCCGACGGTGATTGAGCCGGCGGCGCCGAAGCGAGCCACCACGGCGACCCCAGGTTCCAGTGTGCCGGGATCGCGCTGGGAAGCGCTGGTAGCTGCTGCCAGGAAAGAAGGTACCCTGACCTATTACAGCGATTCGAATGCGGAAACTCGAAGCGCGATCAGCCAGGAGTTCTACAAAGAGTATGGCATCAGGGTAGAGATGGTTTCCAGCACCGGGTCTCAAATCGTCGCCAAGGTCCGCAGCGAGCGACAGGCCGGTTTGCATGTCCCGGACCTGATATCCACCGGGGCCCTTTCGAGCACGGACTTGAAGAACATGGGTGCTTTGCAACCGATGGAGCGGCACCTGATCCTGCCGGAAGTCCTGGACGCCGGTGCCTGGCCGGACGGAAGACCGGTGTTCCTCGATAAGGACCGAACCATTGCGGTTCTTGCGACCTATTACCAGCCACTTCTCCTGGTCAATACCGACATGGTCAAGGCGAACGATATTTCTTCCAACGAGGATTTGCTCCAGCCCCGATGGAAAGGGAAGACCGTTTTTTACGACCCGACGATAGCCGGGACGGGCGTGTACTGGGTGATTTTCCTGCGCACGGTAAAGGGCGAGCAATGGGCGGAGAATTTCTTCAAGCAATTCATCAAGCAGGATGTGGTAATAACCCGCGACCAGCGGCTGCATGCCGAGTGGGTCGCGCGCGGGAGATACCCGGTCGGCATCGGGTACTCCGCGCCCGTGGTCGGGGGTTTCCTGAAGGAGGGACTGCCGATAACTCCCTTGACTACCAGGGAAGGCGGAGTTATGGCATCGGGAGGCATCGTGGCCATGGCGGACAAAGCTCCTCACCCCAACGCGGCGGCGGTCATGGTGAACTGGCTGCTCAGTCACAAGGGCTTGAGATTGTTCGCCGAGGGAAACGGATACATGCCGACAAGACGGGACATGGAACCGACGTGGGTCCATCCGGCTCTGATTCCACCCAAGGGAACGAGGATACTGCAAGCGGACGAAGATTTCTTGTTGTTTCTCCGGGACCACGGGCGGGATGTTGCCAGACAATATTTCGGGGAGCTTATCAAATAGCCGGGCTTAGAGGCGTTGACGACCGCCGGCCTCTGCAGTTAGGTTGAAATGGGCA
>CAZFEA010000366.1:0-3687 GCA_964518085.1 uncultured Dehalococcoidia bacterium | reverse complement strand
GGACGCATATACGGCCGCGAAATATGCAATATGAGGGCCGGATTGGCCTCGTTCATGGTCGCCGGCAAGGCCCTGATGTCGGCAGGAGTCAAACTGAAGGGCGACCTGATGCTGGCCACAGTGGTTGGCGAAATATCCAGCGCTCCGGTGGGACCATTTCAAGGCCCCCAGGACAGGGGCGAGGGGACCGGCACCAGGCACTTATTGTGTCACGGCATCCAGAGCGATTATGCCGTCGTGGCCGATGGCTCGGACTTCTCCATCATCCGGGCTCAAGCCGGGGTTGCCGACTTCAGGATCAGCACCAAAGGTGAGGTGCTTTTTGCCCCCTTCACCAGGAGGACAGAGGACCCTGCCAAAAGCCAGAACGCCATCATCAAGATGACCCGGGTGATCGAAGCCCTGGAAAACTGGGCGAGGGAATACGAGACCGGGACTATCTACCAGTTTCCCGGCGGGCAGGTGGAGCCCAGGGTGATTATCAGCGCGATACAGGCGGGCATGCCCGGGGTTACCCCGGAAGGCTGGCGTTTGCCTTTTCGCCCGAGCAGGACGCCCCCCTGTTGTGAGGTATACCTGGATGTGCGGCTGGCCCCCGGCGTCAGCCCGGTGCAGGTCAAACATGATCTGGAAAGCGTTCTGGCCAAACTCCCGGTCGAATGTGAAATCGAGATGTTCCGGTCGCAACGCGGATATCACGGCGCCGGGGCGAAAAATGTCCGGCTGGGCGCCATTGTGGAGAAGGCCCACGAGCGCGTCTTCGGGTCAAGACCCCCTGCACCGCCACACGGGTTTGAGAGCATGTGGACCGACACCAATGTGTTCTGGGAACAGGGAATCCCGGCGTTGAAATGGGGTCCGTCCCGAAGGGGCGGCACCGCCCTCGACCGGAGTTCCATTGAAGCCGAAGCCCTGGTCAGGGCAGCCAGGGTGTACAGCCTGATTGCCCTGGAGATCTGTGGCTAATTTCGAAGGGGCGAACCCTCTCCCATCGAGGGAGAGGGGACTACAGCTATGAAAAGGGGGAACAAAAAAGTGAAGAAGTCAGTTATGTTCATGCCGGCCATTTTGCTGTTGGGGGTGCTGGCGGCCGCCTGTTCGCCATCCGTCCAACGCCAGCCGGCTGCGCCGCCAACGGTGGCCACCAGCGCATCCGGCGCGTCCAGCCAGGCGCAGAGCCCGGACCGAAAATGGGATGAACTGGTTGCCCAGGGCAAGAAAGAGGGCAAGGTTACCGTCTATACCTCGGCTAATCCGGCTACCACCGGCGCCATATCGGCCGCCTTCAGGGAGAAGTACGGGATAAACGTAGAGTTCGTCATAGCCAAAGGGAACGAGCTGGTGACCCGCGTTCTTAAAGAGACCCAGGCCGGCATCCGCCTGGCTGACGTCATGGCCATCGGCGCTTCCACCTTGATAGATGTCAAGGCCGGCGGCGTGCCCCTGGAAGACATGGCCCCGTTCCTGCTCCTCCCCGAGGTATCAGATGCCAAATCCTGGCTGGGCAACAGGCAGCCATTTTTCGACCAAGACCGCCGCATCGTAGCCTTCCAGGCCCTCTACACCCCTCCGGGCGTGGTCAACACGGACCTGGTCAAACTGGAGCAGATCAAGTCCTACTATGACCTGGTCAAGCCGGAATGGAAGGGCAAGATAGCCATGGGAGACCCAACAGTGTCCGGGACCGCCAGGACATGGGTGGCGTACATGTTACTGCGCGGCCTGGGCAAAGAGAAGGGGCAGGAGTTCATCGACCGGTTGATAAAACAGCAACCGTTTATTACCAGGGACGACCGGCTGGTAGTTGAATGGGTAATGCGCGGCAAATATTCCATTGTTATCGGCCCCTATTCCCAGACAGTAAGCGAGCTTCAACTGGCAGGGGCGCCCCTCAAGTGGATGAAGATGCAGGAAGGCGGCTACATAACCCCCGGGGGCGGTTGCCTGGCATTGTTCAAGGAGCGACCGAGCGTCAGCGCCGGCGTGGTCTTTGTCAACTGGCTGTTGTCGAAGGAAGGCCAGGCCCTCTTTGCCAAGTATTACGGCGCTCCCAGCGCCAGGACCGACATCCCGGTTGACGTAATTGATCCCAATACCGTGGCCGCCCCGGGCGAAAAGGTGTTCATTGCCGATGAGCAATTCTATCTTGAAACGGCAAAGATAACGCCTACCATCGTCAGCCTGTTCCGGCCATTGATTCTACAATAGGAAGCTTGACAGCAATGCCTGAACTTGAAACAGTGGGCAAAAGCATTGTCCGGACCGACGCTTTCGAAAAGGTCACCGGCCAAGCCAGGTTCACGTCCGACATTAAGCCGGCAGGGATGCTATACGGCAAAATTGTGCGCAGCCCCCATGCCCATGCGCGGATTTTGAGCATCGACGCCGCAAAGGCGAAGAAACTGGCCGGGGTCAGGGCGGTGGTCACCCCGGAGGACATGCCCCGCGAGCCGGTGGCGCCGTCCCTGGCCGACCAGTATGTCTTTTGTCATGACGGCATTGCCCGCTGCGCCGGTGATCCGGTGGCCGCCGTTGCCGCCGATGACCCGGACATCGCCGAGGAAGCCGCCCGTTTGATCAAGGTTGATTACCAGCCCCTGCCGGCGGTCTTCGGCAGCGAAGATGCGTTCCAACCACACCCTCCGGTGGTCGTCCATCCCGATTTGCCCCGCTACCGGGCGCTGGGGAAAATGCCCATCGTCCTGGACTCCCATCGCCCAAACGTCTGCCAGATTCACAATATCGAGTGCGGCGACGTAACCGCTGGTTTTCGCGCCGCCGATGTGGTGGTGGAGAACACGTTTACCACTCCCCGGATGCACCAGTGCCCGCTGGAGCCCCATGTGGCTATCGCCTGGTTCGAGGCGGATGGCACGCTGTGCGTCATATCATCGACCCAGATGATTTACGAGACCAAAGGCATCCTGTCCCGGCTTTTCAATCTACCCCCTGACAGGGTGCGCCTGTTTTCCGCATACATCGGCGGCGGCTTCGGCGCCAAAGGTGGGGCCAGGGCAGAGCCGGTCGCCGCCCTGCTGGCCCGGAAGAGCGGACGAAAGGTGGGCATCGTCTTCGGCCATGAAGAAATGTTTGTTTCCGGAGGACACAAGTCTTCCTTCGACATCAGGATCAAGGATGGAGTGAAGAGAGACGGCGCCCTGGTCGCCCGGCAAATGAGTATTATCATGGCCATCGGGGCCTACAGCGACAAAGGCGTATCCGTAGCCCGGCGGGCTTCCGGTGGCGCCGTGGGGGTCTACCGGATACCCAACTTCAAATGTACCACGTTCGGTGTGTACAACAATCTGCCGCTGACCGGGGCGCTGCGCGGTTTCGGCTCGCCCGACGTGGAATGGGCCGTTGAGCAACAAATGGACATGATCGCCCGGCAGCTAAATATGGACCCGGTCCTTTTCAGGAAGAAGAATATCCTTGATGAAGGAGAAAGAAACCCCAACGGCATGATCACCAGGAGCATCGGCGTCAGGGAGTGCCTGGATAAGGTCGAGCGCTGGCTATCCCGGGATCCCGGCCCGGCCCGGGGCGATGGACGCTGGAAAACAGGCAGGTCGGTCACGGTCGGCTGCAAACCTTCGACGGGCGGCTCGACGTCGGAGGTCAGCGTAGTCGTAAGGCCCAACGGTCCCATCGAATTGCGCCACAGCGGCACCGAGATCGGCCAGGGAC
>CAZFEA010000365.1:0-3690 GCA_964518085.1 uncultured Dehalococcoidia bacterium | reverse complement strand
GGGAGGCTGTTGAAACCTCCCCCTTTCGCAAAAGGGGGATAGAGGGGGATTTTCTCTGTACCATCAAAAATTAAGTTAACAATTCAAAAAATGAGTAACGAGGAACCACGAATGAATCGTCCATGCTCGCGAGCGAGCACCATTATCCGAAGAAAACGGCGTTTCACAGGCAGGGCCGCCTGTGATACCGGTATACCAGAAAAGAATGCGGGTTGATGGAAACCACAGCCTTGCCGTCTGAATTAATTTTTTCCTGGGAAGTTTCCGGCCCATCGCCGCCCCACCGGGCTCCCGATGAGTCCAGTTGCTTTCGCCACTGTCCCCGGGGGAGCGGCAACTCCGATATGACCCGCCGGTCGCTAAAATTGAACAGCGCCATCATTTGCCCGGCGCCGGCCCAACTTCTGGCAAGCAACACCTGTTGCTCCTGAAACTCGAGGACTTCCATGGTTTTACCATGGTCACCCTGAATCTCTCGCCAGTGTGAACCCGTCTCCCCTTGCGGGAGAGGATCACCCTCACTCTGACCCTCTCCCGTCGAGGGAGAGGGGAAACTGTGCTCACCCTGACCCTCTCCCGTCGAGGGAGAGGGGAAACTGTGCTCACCCTGACCTTCTCCCGTCGAGGGAGAGGGGACGATTGTTTTTCGGAGCCGGATCATCTCCCGGTACAGGCGGTACAGCGCCTGGTATTTGCCGGCACGACGTAGTTGGTGATCCAGTTTGCACCTGGCAAAGGCGGCCTCGTCCTTGGGGTCGGGAGGCTCGCTTCGCGGTGCGAAAGCGGAAGATTCTCGCCGGCGCCCTTGCTTGATTGCCTCGACCAGTTGCGGGTCCATGTGGTCCACAAAATAGGTGAACGGCGCTTCCTCGCCGTATTCCTCCCCCATGAAAATGAGCGGAATGAATGGAGAGAAGAGCAACGCCCCGGCCATGAGTTTGAGCTGCTCAAAGGAAGCGAGACGGCTCATTCGTTCACCCAGCATGCGGTTCCCCACCTGGTCGTGGTTCTGGTTGAATACTACCAACCTGGAGGGAACAAATCCGTACGGCTCGCTGCCATGGCTGCGCCCCCGGTACGCGGAATACTGGCCGGTGTACACGTAACCGGCGGCGAATGCCTTCGCCAGGTCGGGAAAACCTGCAAAGTCACGGTAGTAGCTGGTTTGTTCGCCGGTCAATGCCACGTGCAACGCATGATGGTAGTCGTCGTTCCAGACTGCATCCAGTCCCAGCCCTCCCACTTCAGGACGCTTGATCAGCCGGGTATCGTTGCGGTCGTTTTCGCCGATCAGGTAGACGCGACGGTTCAGTCTCTCGCCTTCCTGATGTACCGCCGCGGCCAGTTGTTGAAGGAACGGGTAAGGTGACAGGTCGACAATGGCGTGGAGGGCATCGAGGCGAAGGGCATCGATATGGAATTCGGTTATCCAGTACAGCGCGTTGCTGATAAAAAAATGCTTTACCTCGTCGCTTCCGGCGCCATCAAAATTGACGGCCTCTCCCCAGGGGGTGAGATAGTCGGGCGTGAAATAAGGCCCGAATTGACCCAGGTAGTTTCCCTCGGGACCAAGGTGGTTATAGACCACGTCCAGGATGACCGCGACGCCTTTGAGGTGACAGGCGTTCACCAGTTTTTTGAGCCCCGCAGGCCCGCCATAGGTATTCTGCACCGCGTAAGGAAAAACGCCATCGTACCCCCAGTTCCGCGCGCCCGGGAACTGCGCCACCGGCATCAGCTCGATGGCGGTAACGCCCAGGTCTGTGAGTTCATCCAAACGATCGATAACCCCGTCAAATGTGCCGTCAGAGCTAAAGACGCCCACGTGGAGCTCATAAATGATGTACTCGGTCAAAGGCAGGCCGGACCAGCACCCATCGCTCCATTCGAACTGGCTGCTGGTTGTCATCGACGGGCCGGCAACTCCCCGGGGCTGAAAGCGCGAGGCGGGATCGGCGCGATCCTGCTTGCCGTCGAGCCGGTAAACGTAGAGGGCGCCCGGCGGCGCTCCGGCAGACACGGTAAAATAACCCCGGTCACGGGGGGCCATGGCTATCAGGCGCTCCTCGGGCGTTATGAGATGCAGTTCCACTTTCCGTGCCAGAGGGGCCCAGACGGTAAAGCGACATGACCCGGCGGGAGTGCAGGTTGCGCCCAGAACAGGCTTGTTATCCAACATAGGATCCATGTTCCCTCTCCCTTGCTGGGAGAGGGTCAGGGTGAGGGTGAAGTTGCCCATATTTGGCTGCGGCCACCGGTATCTGTGACATTACTCCCCGTATCCCCCCCTTTCGAATTTTAGTCTATGCCTGTCAGGAAAGCAAAAAATTTCCTATCAAAATGATTGCGAAAATGTGAAACCTCGGTTGACAAAGGATGCTCTTTAAGGTAATGTTCTTAGGTTCAATCCCCGACGGTCAAGGGGCATCCCTAATTTCCAGTCCTCCGGAGGCATGGCCTATGGCAAAAAAGTATCTCGTCGTCGACGCTCACAATCACCACATACCCAGGGAGGCAGCTTTGAAGGCCGGCATGGCCGAAGGGGTGAACTACGGCGGGCGCGTCCAGAAGCCGAACCTGGCCTATCAAAGGGTCTTTGACCTGGAAGCAACCCTGCGCCATATGGAGGACTGTGGCATTGATGTGTGTGTGCTGGGGCTATCCACCTGGATTGCGCCCGGCGGCGAGGTATGCAAGACAATCAATAATGCCTATGAGCGCCTGGACCGGACTTACCCGGGCAAGTTCATCACCCTGGCCCACGTACCTTACCACGAGGGCTCGCCGGCCCTGGCGGAACTGGACCGCGCCGTCAACGACCTGGGGCTCAAGGGCGTGGCGGTGTTGACTTCCGTGGCCGGGGTCACCCTTGACTCGGAAACCCTGTTTCCTTTTTACGAAAAAGTCAGCCGGCTCGATATTCCGCTGGTAGTCCATCCCACGGTGAAGCAGCCTCTGTGGGGCGGCGTTAAATACGACATGAGCAGCTCGGTATCCCGGGAATACGAGATAGCCAAGTCCGTGGTCGAGGTGCTGTGCGGCGTGCTGCCCCGGTTCCCCAACCTGAAGTTCCTTTTCGCCCATTACGGCGGCGGCATCCCGGCGCTCAAGGGACGGATCATTTCCTGGTTCTCCCTCAAGCCGGGCGACATTCCGGAGGAATACGTCGAGGTGCCGAGAACCTTGAAGGAGGTGGAGGACTTTGGCCTGATACCGACTTTCAACAAGTATTTCGACAAGATATATTTCGACATGGCGGGATTCGGCGGTTACATGCCCATCGCCAGGGCGGCCCTGATGTCCATCAAGCATACCCGTCTCTGTTTCGGCACCGACTATCCCTTTGAGTTCCGGCGTCCGGAAGATTACCGGGCGTACCTCGCCGCCATCAAAAGGCTGGACATTAGCGAAGAACAGAAGAGGGCCATACTGGGCGGGAATGTCCTGAGGCTGTTCAAAGTCAAGTGAGTTAGTAACCGCGAATGAACGCGAATGAACCCGAATAGAGAGAGGCTAAGCATATGTTGAACTACGACGGTTTCCTGGAACTGGTCCAGACTCGAAGGAGCATCCGGCGCTTCAAGCCGGACCCTTTGCCCGACGAATACGTCGACAAGATCATCGAGGCGGCGCGCTGGGCGCCGTCCGGGGCCAACTCCCAGCCCTGGGAATTTGTGGTGGTCAAGGACA
>CAZFEA010000364.1:0-3694 GCA_964518085.1 uncultured Dehalococcoidia bacterium | reverse complement strand
TCCAGGAGAGCGACCATATTCGCGAGGAGTCTTTTGTAACCGAGAGGGTTGCGGTGGGAAGTATCGAACCGCACGCTACCCTGGCGATGATTGATAGCAGCGGCAAGGTGGTCCTGCGGGCGTCCAAGCAAAGTCCTTACATGACCTGGCGGGCCGTTTGCCGGGCTATGGACCTCCCTATGAGCCAGGTGCGAATCATTACCCCGTATGTCGGCGGTGGTTTCGCCGGGAAACACGATCCGTTCGATCTCGACTTCGCCGCCATAGTCCTGGCCAGGAAAGCCGGCAGACCGGTCAAAATGGTCTTGAGCCAGCAAGAGGTCCTGGCGGCCTACCGCCAGCGAAACGAAAACCGGGTGCGCATCAAGCTGGGTATGAAAAAGGACGGGACGTTGATGGCCTGTGATTGCCATCTGGTCGCTGAGGGTGGGGCTTACGCCACAATCGGCCCCTACGACCTCTACCTCTTTGGCAGTTATCTCACGGCGCCATATCGATTGCCCAATTTCAAGTACAACGGCTACCGTGTTTACACCCATAAGCCGGCCTGCGGCATGGTCCGTGGCGCGGCGATTCCCATCACCCGGTATTGCTTTGAGTCTCTTCTCAGCATCATGGCCGATGACATGGGCCTCGACCAGGTGGAGGTCAGGTTGAAAAACGCCCTCAGGTCCGGTGAAACAACCGTCAACCACATGGACATAGATACTTCGGGACTGACCGAATGCATACAGAAAGTGGCGGACGCGGTCAACTGGAAGGAACGCAAACAGAAGAAAATCCCCAATCGCGGCATTGGCTTTGGCTGTGGCTGCCTGCCTTCGGGCGTGAGGGCGCTGGGCCATTTCGGATCTTCAGCCGTGGTAAAAGTGGGCGAGGACGGCATTGTCACCCTCATTCACGGAGGGACTGAAGCCGGCCAGGGCTGTGATACGGTCCTCTCGCAGATAGCCGCTGAGGTGTTGGGCATTAAGCTGGATGACATACGCGTGGATGTCGAAGATTCGGAGACCTGCGTCCTGGAATCGGGCATGTACGGCGACCGGTGCACCGTTTGGAGCGGGAACGCGGTGAAGGCGGCGGCGGAAGACGCCAGAAACCAGCTTGCCGGCATAGCTGCCGAGATGTTGGGTGCCCGGCCGGAAGAGATAGGCTTCAAGGATTCAAGGGTGTATTTGAGCAATGATCCCACAAGAGGGGCGAGTTTCGCTGAAGTGACCAGGGCGGCTTATGGCAGGGGACAGCCGGTATATGGGCGAGGCAGTTGGGCGGCGCGGGACATAGTCCCAGGCAATATTTTCAACGGCGAAGGCAAAGCGGCCCACGGCTATAGCTTCATTGCCCAGGCGGTGGAGGTGGAGGTAGACCGCGAGACGGGGCAGGTGAAGGTCATCGATGGGGTCACGGCGCATGATTGCGGTCAACCTATAAATCCGATGCTGGTGGAGGGGCAGGTGGAGGGAGGAGCGGTGATGATGGTGGGCCAGGCCCTGTATGAGCGCTGGTTGTGCAATGAAAAGGGACGACCGCGTAACCCCTCGTTCACCGATTACAAGATGCCGCGGGCCCCGGATGTACCGATGTTTACCAACCATGACATACTTGCTCCCGACCCCTACGGGCCGTTCGGGGCCAAGGGCGCCGGCGAGTCCAGCACTACCACCACCCTGCCGGCTATCGCCAATGCCATCGCCGACGCCGTAGGAGTGAGAATAAAAGAGTTCCCTATCACGCCGGATAAAGTGCTGGCGGCCTTGAGAGAAAAAGAGAAGGGAGGAATGTGATGAGCTATGCGCCGCGGCTTCTGAGGATAAATCTGAGCGCCGGGTCTCAGCGCGAAGAAAGCGTACCTGCCCGGGTGACAAGGGAATATGTCGGCGGACGAGGCTTGGGCATCAAATACCTGTATGACGAGATGAAGCCCGGCGTCGATCCCATGAGTTCCGAGAGCAAACTCATCATGGTCGCCGGCCCCCTGGCCGGGACGGGCGCCCTGAGCTCGTCAAGGTGGATGGCCATAGGCAAGAGCCCGTTGACCAATACCTATTTCCGTTCCGTGGCAGGCGGCGATTTCGGCGCCTGGATGAAATGGAGTGGTTTCGAAATCATTATTATTGAAGGCCGGGCCTCGGTTCCGGCCTACATCTGGCTGAAGGATGGCCAAGCCGAGGTCATCGAGGCCAGGCACCTTTGGGGTCAAACTACGTCCGAGACCCAGCGCCTTTTGCCTGAAAGGCACGGGCACAACGCCAGGATAGCCTGCGTCGGCCCGGCCGGGGAGAACCTGGTCCGCTTCGCCGGTATTTTTACCGGCAGCCGGTCGGCTTCGAGAGGGGGCATGGGCGCAGTCATGGGCTTCAAGAACCTGAAAGCCATCGTTATCGACAGCGCCAGAAGGGTGGAATTACCGGATCAGGACACGTTCAAAGCGATTGTCAAAGAGCAGGGGAATACCATTACTACGAACCGGGGCTTTCCTCATCTTTCGCAAAACGGGACCAACTACGGCCAGGACCATAACAACCGGAAGGGCATTTTCCCGACCAGGAATTTTCAATGGGGCAGTCTCCAGGGCTGGGAAAAATTCTGCGGGGACGAGTTCGTCAAACTGAGAGGGACAGAACACATCAGTTGCTATGCCTGCCCCATCCACTGCGGCAAGAAATATACGGTCAAGGACGGCCCTTATGCCGGGGTGTCCGCCGACGGCCCGGAGTACGAGACCATATGGGCATTTACCGGTCCGATCTGCAGCACCGACATTGGCGCCCCTATTTATGCCAACTATCTCTGCGACACCCTGGGAATCGATGCCATTACCATGGGAAGCGTCCTTGGCTTTTCGTACGAACTGTATGAAAGAGAGATTATCACGGGGAAGGATACCGATGGGCTGGCCCTGGTGTGGGGTAAATACAAAGAGGCGCTTGACCTCATCCCGAAGACGGTCTATCGTCGCGGCTTTGGGGACATCCTGGCGGATGGAGTTATGAAAGCCTCGCTGCGCATAGGCAGGGGCGCCGCCAACTATGCCATGCACATCAAAGGCCTGGAAATCCCGGCCTATGACCCCCGGGGGGTGAAACGTATGGGTTTGTCCTATGCTGTGTCTTCCACAGGGGCAAGCGCCAGCGATGGCTACTCGATGCAGGACATCTATGGCTTCAAATATCCCCGGGCGACGGACCGGTTCGCCGAGCTTGGCTATGCCGATGTGGTCAAATATAACCAGGACTTCATGGCCGCTATCGACACCGGTATCCTCTGCGTGTTCCCCTGCCTGTACGGGATGATTACCATTCCCACTTTTGCGCGGATGATGGCTTCGGCCACCGGCATCCGCGAATTTGGCGACCCGGAATATCTGTTCCAGGCCGGCCGGCGCATTTACATGCTGGAAAGGGCATTTAACCTTCGAGAAGGCTTCGGGCGGAAGGATGACCGCTTTCCGGCGCGGCTGACCGGTGAGCCTCTGAAGAATGCCGGTCCCGCTGAAGGACAACTGATCAAAGCTCCAGGGGCGATGCTGGACGAATACTATGCCCTCACCGGACTGGACGCTGATGGCTGTCCGACCCAGGAAACGCTGGAAAAGCTGGGTTTGGGGTGGATAGGAAACGAAAGGAAGCGCACATGAGCGGTGAAAGTTACGATGCGGTTATCGTGGGAGGTGGAGGAAAGGCATTAAGTTTGG
>CAZFEA010000363.1:0-3705 GCA_964518085.1 uncultured Dehalococcoidia bacterium | reverse complement strand
CCCCATGCCGGACCTGCGGAGGTCGAGAAACAGGACTTCTTGCGAAGCGCCCTGGAGGGTCTGAGCCATATCACCACCCACCGTATGGTGCTGGCCTTGATGGTGCTGGGGCTGGCGCCGGCGGTGCTGGGGATGCCCTTCCTCAGCTTGATGCCCGTTTTCGCTATCGACGTCTTCGAGGGTGATGCCGGCACCCAGGGACTGTTGTTGTCCATGGTCGGCATAGGGTCGGTGGTCGGGTCCCTGGCCATGGCCTCTTTTGGCGGGCAGGGCCGGGGGAAGACGCTGATCGTGGCCGCTACCGTGTTCAGCCTGAGCCTGGTCGCTTTTTCTCAGTCACCGGTCCTTCTCATAGCCGCCGCCTTCGCCCTCATGGCCGGATTTACTCACAGCAGCTATACCACCCAGAACCAGACGATCCTTCAGATGATCACGCCCAGGGAAATCCGGGGAAGGGTCCTGGGCTTCTACATGCTCGACCGGGGACTGACGCCGCTGGGCAGCCTGCTGGCCGGGGCCCTGGCCGCGCTAATGGGCGGGCCCTGGGCGGTGACCATCATGGGGGTATCCTGCTTGTTGCTGACGCTGGCCGTCGGGGTGCTGGTACCCACAGTACGGAAGCTGGAACTGGCGGCGAAGTGAACATTCCCTCTCCCTCGACGGGAGAGGGCCAGGGTGAGGGTGAAATGACGACCCCTCAGCTTGGTCCTCTCCCACGAGGGGAGAGGAGACTGCGTGTTCATTCGTGGTTTTCGTAATCCTGTTTACTTTTACGCGGGTGTTCGCATTTCGATATCAATTTCGAAATTAGTCAGGATGTCTCACAGGCAGGGCCGCCTGTGGTGCCGGCTATTTTCAGAGACTGACTGCGGTATAATTATTCCTGTAGCAATGAGACTGCCAAGGCTAACCACAAATCTTCATAAGGTCATCACCGGCGTTGCCTTTTCCCTTGCCTGGGCCAGCGTCATGTATATGCTCTGGCCGCAGCCTTCATACTTCGTCTTCCTCTGGTTCTACCTGGGAATTGGCAGCATCGTCCTGAAATGGGTCTTCTTCGAAATCATCGACCGGATCAATACTTCGCTGAGGTTGAAAAGAATCAGGCAGGAACTGGAGGAGTCCCAGGTCCGGGTCCGGGAGTCGGGCGCCGATATCCTCGAAGCCGGCGGGCCGGTGGCCTGCGACACCATGGTCACTATCGGCATGACCGAGGAGATGGCAGAGCTTCAGAAAGAGATAGCGGCCCTCGGGAAGCTGGTGGCGATGGCGGTCGAAGGAGCCGTGGAAAGCCTGAAACGAAAAGACATGGCGCTGGCCAGGACCGTTGTCGAAGGCGACCGCTACATAAATCTCAAGCAATCCCGGATAAGGGACTACTGCATGCAGATAATAGCCCGCACCTGTCCCAAGGCGGACGACCTGAACACCATAATAGCCGCGCTGGGTATGAGCATCGACCTCGAGCGCATGGGAGACTACGCCAAGGGCATTGCCCGGATAACCATGATGATGGGGCGAGGGCAACTTTCAATACCCCGCGGCATCCATTCGATGATGACCAGGGGGGTAGAGATGCTCCGGGGAAGCCTGGTCTGTTTCAGCGAAAGGAATATCGACCGGGCCGGCAGGGTCTTCAAGATGGATGACGAAGTAGATACCCTCCACGATGACGTGTTTCGGGAGCTTATCCGCTCGATGGTCGAAGATCCCAGGCGTATTACCCAGGCCATCTGGCTGGTATGGGTAGCCCATGACCTGGAGCGCTTCGCCGACCGGGTAACCAACATTGTCGAGTGGGTGCTGTTCAGCGCCGGGTGTGAGATGCCGGATTTGAGAAGTGGCAAGTTACAAGTGGCAAGTGACAAGTATCAAGGAACGACCGGCGGGCGATAAACCGGCATAAATTGTAACTTGATACTTGAATACTTGATACTTGATACTTAAGTATAAACCCCTATTGACCTTCATCCCCCATCTGGGGCATAATGTTCAGCATCTAGCCCACTTCCGGAGGTATCGCCATGGATTGGACCGCCCAAGAGGAGAAACTATTCCGGGAACTCAAGGCCGCCCTGGAGCAGCGCAAGCTGGTCGCCAGCAGTTGTATGGCTTGAAAGAGCTGAAAGGGAAAGTAAGCTGCCGGTCCGGCAGCAAGACCACGTTAGTAGCCACCAAGCTTCGTAGCTGCGCGGTTTCCGCGCGTACCACGGGTTTTCTCGCCATTGCGAACTTTTCCCGCCAGTTCGGGACCTGCTCGCCTGGATGAGTGCCCGGAAACCGCGCAGCTACGGTAGTGGAAAATTCCGCCTGAATCTATATGGAAGGCACCCCTTACGATTTCTTCGTTCAGTGGCACCTGACTGAACGATGTAATATATCGTGTCGCCATTGCTATCAGAAGGCGGGCAGCGGAGAGTTGACCCGTGAGGAGATTTTCCGGGCAATGGACGATGTGGCCGGTTCGGTAAAGAGCTGGGTGAGGGAACGCGGCATGCGAATCTCACCCAGTTTTCATTTTACCGGCGGCGAGCCCCTGCTGCACGCCGATCTGTTCCCGATACTGGAACACGGCCGGCGCAGCGGCTTCTCTTTGGCGCTGATGACCAACGGCCTGCTGGTGACCAAGAACGTAGCCGCCCGGCTGCGGGATGCCGGGGTCGGTGCGGTGCAGGTGAGCCTGGAGGGTCTTCAAGCCGTCCATGACAGCATAAGAGGCAAAGGCGCCTTTGCCCGTGCCCTGCGGGGGATCGAAAATCTGGCGGGCGCCGGAATTGATACCCATATCAATTTGACCCTCTCCAGGACCAACGTCAGCCAGATGGACGGCCTGGTCAGCCTGGCGGGTAACATGGGTATCGGCGCGGTGACCTTCTCCCGGCTGGTACCCTGCGGCCGGGGCGAGGAACTGGCATCCGAAGTCCTTAGTGCGCACGAACTGGCGGCCTTCTTTGACGCCGTTGACGCCCACAACCGTAGCGGCACGTTGCACGTGCCTGGCGGAAGCGGGATGCGGGACGCGGGATGCGGGAAACCCGCGCCTCTTGCCTCTCGCATCTCGCCTCCAGAACGTAGCAGCACGTCGCACGTGCCTGGGCCGGAACAACCGCGTTCCAATACATCGGCGGTGCTGAAAACGACCGTGCGGGTCACGACCTGTGACCCCCTGTCGGCGGTTGCTCATCTGGATGGCGATGTCCCGGGCGGCGATTTTCCGATGGCCGGATGCGCCGCCGGCGTCTTTGGGGTGACCATCGCCTCCGATGGGTCAATCATGCCCTGCCGGCGCATGGACCTGGCCATCGGCAACATCAGGGATGGAAACTTCCGGCAGCTCTGGGCCGGGTCGCCCGTCTTGTGGTCGCTGCGCACCCGCGGGCATTACCATGACGGCTGCGACTCGTGTCGCTACTGGGCGGTGTGTCGCGGCTGCCGCGCCATCGCCCTGGCCGCTGCCCGCGCCCGCGGGCAGCAGGACTACCTCGGCCCCGACCCCCAGTGCCCGTACCGCCATCCTGCGTAGGCGGGTGGTTGGATACGCGGGTTATGTTCAACGGACTCCATCGTAGGTGCGAACCTGTGTGTTCGCCCGCGGAAGACACGCCGGTCTGCCCCTGCGACGTTTGCGGATTTGTGCAACCAGTTACCGGCTCCCTTTTGTCCGCCCGGGCCTTTGTAACAAAAAAAGGCGCAGGGCGTTAGTTG
>CAZFEA010000362.1:0-3710 GCA_964518085.1 uncultured Dehalococcoidia bacterium | reverse complement strand
CCTCCACCCGCGGCGTTTCCGTGCGGACCGGCGACGGCGGGGCCGCCGCCGGAGGTGTGGCCGTCGGAGATCGGGCGGGGACGGGGCTCCGGGTCGGCGCTGCCGTTTCCGTCGGAGGGCCACCACACCCTACCGCCAGCACCGACAACAGGGCGAGTAAAACCAGGATAAACAGTCTCAACTTTTGGCGGCGTTTCAATCTGTCAATCTTTCAATCTTACAATTTTTCAATCTGCGGGTATGCCCAGAATTCTCCTGGCCTCTGCCGGGGTGGCGATGTCGCGGCCAAGCTCCCTGGCGATGGTGGCGATCTTGCCGACCACCTGGGCGCAGCTCGTTATTCTTTCTTCGCTGTGGGGGTACAGCCACAGGGTGTCCTCCATGCCGATGCGCACGCAGTCGACCCCCAGCATGATGGCCTCGACGACAACGGGCAGCCAGTTGTGCCCTCCGATGGTCGCCCCGAACACGCATTCCGGAGGCAACATTTCTTTCATTCCGTTCAGCATGGTCATCAGATGAATGCGCCCCCAGGGATCGGGCAGCGCCGGCCCGGCGTAGGTTGGTCCGTGTATCCCTGATAGCAGGTTGATCACATAGGGCTTCTTCAGAATCCCCGGTTCGATTACCCATTTCAGGAGATTGTAAAAAGCGCGGAAGTTGTCTATCTGAAACTCCGGGACCGCCCTGTTGTCCTGAAGATAGTTGACCGTCTGCTGAAGCCCTTTCTGGTCAACAAACTGGGCGGCGGTCGACATGGGCAATATTACCATGGAGTGCACGTAGCGGCGCTTATTCCTGGCCGCGGACCCGGCCAGGGGAGCTACTATTGTCCTGGCCGAAGCGGCATCTTCATGGCTGGCGGCATGCCCGGAATGGGAAAAAATCATGTCCGGACATTCATCGAGGACCCTGTCCAGTGCCTCCTGGATGGCAGGAATGTTGGTCAACTGGATTATGCCCTGTTCGTCCCTGACGTGGACATGAAAAACGGAGGCGCCGGCCTTGTAGGATGCTACCACCTGCGCGGCGACTTCAGCCGGGGTGTACGCCTGGTTGGGGTTCTGTTCCCGTTTGATGAAGGCGCCGGTGGGGGCCACATTGATGACCAGCTTCTTGCCCATAACCGGGCTGCCGCGGTCAAGATCGTAGTGGGAAAATCTCTGGGCATGGTATTCAAGCTGGTCACTGCTGGCCATGATGGCGCCTCCTACTTTTTTGCGATGGCTTCGGCGATGACGTCCCGGGCGATGCCCTGCATTTCACCCATGAACAGGGTGAACTCCTCGTCCTGGATCAGGAATTTCTCCCCCGGATGCGGCAGGAATATGGGATGGAAGCCCTCGGTGCTGACATCGGTGCGCAGACTGGGGTTGCCAAAAGACCTGGAAAAAACTGTCTGGCCCTCGCTGGTCAACAGCCAGTTCAGGAAGACCCTGGTCGCATTCGGATTGGCCAGTTTCACCGCTACCGTAACCGCGCCGGCTGCCGGAGAAATAAACGTTGGCTCCTTCAGTATCGGCATTTCCAGGGGAGCACCCATTTTGAAGAAGGAATCGGTCATTTCAGGACTGGGCGCCAGGCCGATGGCGAACTTTCCCCTGGCAACCGATTCGACGTGGGTCCGGTTGTCCCTTTGTATAACCAGTTCCTGCTCGCGGATCAACTGTCTCAAATAGCTCTTGGCCTCTTCCAGGTTCCACACCTGCCGGGCAAGACTGGCCATGAAGCCATTGCCCACGCCGGTCACCGTCGGGTCGTTTAGAGTGATTTTCCCTTTGTATTGAGGTTTTAGCAAGTCTCTGTAACTGGTTATCTCATTCTTTCCGACCATGTTGGTGTTATAAACCACAAGTCTCTGAATGCTGGAAATGAAAGCTATGGTCGTCTTGTCTTTGTCCGAGAACGGGAATGCCCCGCCGGTCCAGTTCTTTGGATCGGTCACTTCCGGCAGGATAAGCAGCGGCTCAGTCGAGCCCAGGATGCCTGTGGGTTTGGCTGTGGCCAGAAGGGTGATGATGCCCGATCCGAAAATGTCAGCCGCATAAAGGCCGGCCCTCTGCTCGGTCTGGGCGCGGGCTACGGCTTCGCCTCCACGGCTAAAGGGAGTGAATTCGAGATTGATCCCGTATTTGTTCTTGAAACTTTCGGTCAATGCCTGTCTGACGGCCGGCGGCCAGGTGGTATACAGGGAGACCTTCCCTTCCTTCTTTGCCTCGACCAGGGTTTTGTCCCAGTCCCGCTGCCAGGCCGGCCGGGTATCAACCGGGGCGCCAGTGGGTGTTCTTGCCCCGGGGGCCGCGGTGGGCGCCAGCGCCGGCTGGCAGCCTGCGGCAGACAGGGCGGCGGCAAGAATAACCAGGGTTAATAACAGTGGCTTTTTCACGTCCTTCTCCTTTGATCAGCAGTAGCGGCACGGCGTGCCGCGCCGGATCCGTAGCCGTTCGCCGCCGGATCGCCCTCAAATTGACCAGAAGGGAACTGGCTAATTCAAACACATTCTTTGTACAACGCCGGCCCTCCCGGCTCTATTAGTACCACCGGCGTACCAGGCCGGGCTATGGTCCCGCGGCTACAGTGCAGGAGGGAATACCATTCTAAGACTTTGGTGCACTGCCCGTCAACACTGCGGACAGTAGTCAGTAGACAGTAGCCGCACGTTGCACGTGCGGCGGCACGCGGCCGCGTGCCGGGATGGGGCCTTTTCGGTTTCCAACCACTTCTTCGTGCCCGTTCGTGTTCCGCGGAAAATAGCCGGTACCACAGGCGGCCCTGCCTGTGAGACAACGTTTTCACCCCTGCGTTGTGAGCGCGGCTCATGGGCGTTTGTTACGAAAATACCGCCGTCTCCCCCTTTTGCGAAAGGGGGAGGTGGACTGGGCCTCCTCGCGATGATAGGCCATTTTCATCCTTGATGGCGCTCGCCCGCGAGCATGGCCGATTCATTCGTGGTCAACTACTAAAACAGCAAAGGGCGGCCGTGTGGCCGCCCTTTGCCTTATGTAAACGGGAGCAAACTCCCGGCTACTTACCGGGTCCCGCTTTTCCGCCACGACCCTGTCCGGGTACAACCCGGTTGGTTGAGTTCCCCGCATGGCCCCGGGACCGTTCGATCGCCTTGTTGATTCCATGCCGGGCCGCTTCCGGGACCCTGTCCCTGACCCGTTCGAGGACTTCCAGTTGCCTGGCCCTGGCCCGGCTGATCATTTCCCTGACCTCTTTCTCACTGCCGGCTTTTCCGGCCATGGCAACCAGCCGTTCAATGACTTCATCGTCATGCTTGACGCCCTTGAGATGTATCTTCTCGACACCGGGCGTCCGGGTTATGACTATGGTTATTGCCTCTCCCACCTCGAGCTTGCGCACCAGACCCGGCGGCAGGTCAGCGGTGATCGTTTTCCCATCCACATCTATGGTGACCGTCCTGCCGGATATGCCGGTCACCACGCCGCGGAGGTGTTCATGGGTTGGTTTGGCCGGGATGACCATGACCCTCCTGGCCACCAGGCTTCCGTCGACCCGGTCGGCCAGCACGGCCACCCGGTCGCCCGCCTTGAGGTCGCTTAACTTCGCATTCTTGTTGGGCGGGTCCCATATCTGAGTATTCCCGTTGACGGTGAAAACGAAGGTACCCTGCTGCGTCTGCAAGGTAAATGATGTCGTTGCCACCTCTTTCACCGTGCCGAAGAAGCCAACCTTTGCCGGCAAGA
>CAZFEA010000361.1:0-3713 GCA_964518085.1 uncultured Dehalococcoidia bacterium | reverse complement strand
TGGCGGCACGCTGCCGCGTGCCGGGGATGGTGGGGGCGTAGCCGCGAGCCGCCGGGGTCGCCGCAGAACCCCCGGGTTATGGTCGACGGGGCATTCAAGGTGCCCATACTGCGCAACGTGGAACTTACCGGCCCTTATTTTCACAACGGCGGCCAGCGGACGCTGAGAGAGGTGATCGAGTTTTACCGCCGCCAGGGCGACTTCAGTGACGTCAACATCGCCCACCTGGACAGCCCCATGGCGGCCATCGACATCAGACTGCCGGACTTCGCCGGGCGCGACCTGGATGTCGACCGCCTGATAAAGTTCCTGCTGACGTTGACCGACGAGCGGGTGCGCTACGAAATGGCGCCCTTCGACCATCCCCAGCTTTTTGTGCCCAACGGCCACCCCGGAGATAGTACCGCCATCACCGAGTTCGACCTGATCAACGGAGTGAAGCAGGCCAAGGACATACTGCTGGAAATCCCGGCCGTGGGCCGCAGTGGAAGACAGGCTGCCGGCCAGGGACCGGTCCAGGGCTTCCTCACCTCAGGGGCCATTCAGAGCGTCCAGATCAATCTCCGCCCGGGATGGAACATCCTGTCGACGCCCATCAAGTTGCATACCAGCGTCGACACCTGGGGCGAGTTCAGCACCTATAACGGGTTGAATTTCCAGGCGGCCTATCGCTGGGACGGGACCGCGTTCCAGTTCATCGACGCCAGCTATGTGCTGCAGCCGCTGGACGCCATTTATGTAAAGATGAACACCGAGGCCGCAGTGGAACTTATTCCTTTCGACGGAGTCTCGGCACCGCCCAGCCGTACCTTGAACGCCGGATGGAACCTGGTGGGGTCAGCCTTCCTGCAAAGCGAAATGTCGGTGAAGGATGCCTTTGCCTCGGCCTTCTTTGTTCCCAACAACGTTCCCAATACCCTGCCGCTCTGGGGCTACACCCAGATAGTCAGCCCGACCAGCAACGTTTTCGACTGGGTCTACGTCAGGGACTCGGCAGTCATCCCTAACATGCAGATCGGCGAGGGCTACTGGGTTTCGATGGTCAACGCCGGGCAGGTCGGTGGCTTCACCTCGACACCGTTGATACGGCCAAGGTAGGATTGGGCGATTTAAGATTCAAGATTTAAGAAAATCCCAAATCTCCCACTTTGAAAAGGGGGAGCATCCCAAATCTCCCCCTTTTTCAAAGGGGGATTAAGGGGGATTTAAGGAAAATGGAGTTCAATCTCAAGTTGGACCTGCTGCCAAACACAAGGGGAAAATCCCCCTGTATCCCCCTTTTGCGAAAGGGGGAGGCGCTAAAGGCGGCAAGATGCACCATAATAGCGCTGCTGGTAGTGGCATGGCTTTTACGGGCGCCGGCCATGGTCGGCGCCCAGGTGCCATCGCTGCCCCAATACTTCTACGGCGCGCTGAAGATCAATGGTTCGGCGGCGCCTGCCGGCACCCCCGTTGAGGCCAGGGCCCCCGGCGTGCTCACCGGCCCGTTCAATCCGATCGTCACCACCGAAGCCGGCAAATACGGGGACGCCAGTCCCTCCACCGCCGTACCCAGACTTCTGGTGCAGGGCAATATCCTGGATGGCGCCACCATCGAGTTCTTTGTCAATGGTTCAAAAGCCGGTCAGACCGGGGTCTGGCGCAGCGGGCAGATTTCGATGCTGGACCTCACCGTCACCACCGTGCCGCCGCAGCCTGTGGCCCAGGTCGGGCTGTCCCAGGGCCAGGATACCATGGTCTACGTGGCAGCCAGGATAGTCCGCTTTTTCGATGGCGGCAGCGGGGGGACAATCAGCCTGCCCGAGGGCATAGGCGCCTATGACAGCTACCTGGCGTACGACGCCGCCGGGATAACCGCGAAGAGCGCCGCGGGCATGGCGCCATTTTCTTCCCCCACGGTTAACCTGAATACCCTGGGCGGAACGAGGACCACTATCGCCGCTTCACAGACCGGATCAAACCCGAGCCCACCTCTGGAAATGTTCAAGCTATATCCCTGGATGACCGGCAGCAGCGACAACGTTTACACCATTACTTTGCACTACAACGGACTGACCCTCACCGGGGGCAATGCGGTGCCCGTCCAGGGCGATGCCGTCAAGAGCTTTCGCCGCGGCGACGCCAACAACGACGGCTCGGTAAGCATCGTCGATGCCCTTTATATCGCCCAGTACCTGGCGTCGCTGAGGGCGCTGGGAGAAAGCGCGGGACAGGTCGCCGCGGTCAATGCCGCCACACCGAGGAATGATCTTGCTTCCGGTTCCAGCATCAGCATAATCGACGCCCTTTACATCGCCCAGGTGCTGTCCGGCCTGAGAGACGCCTCATTTAACCAACTGTAGCAGCACGTTGCCCGGGCATACCGTAGCAGTACGTTGCCCATGCCTACCGTGCGGCACGGCGCGCCGGCGCCGTGGTGTAGCGGCACGCTGCCGCGTGCCGGGGATGGGGGCGTAGCCGCGAGCCGCTGGCTCGCTCTTGCATTTCCGGTCTCGGGTACTGCGGGCTTTCCAGCCTGCAGCCAGAGCGACAGGCTGGAAAGCCTGTCGTACCGACGACGGTTGCACAAACAATATGTTTGAGGCAATCAGTTCCATTACGGTCAATTGGAGAGCGGGCCGCCGGCCCGCGGCTACGGATTCAGCACTTTATAGTCCTTTCCCCTCATGGTCTATATACGTACATGGTCTTCACGTATCCCAAAAATACGTAGCTTCACGAATTCCTTTACGTCAAGTCGGCAGCTAAGCTTGAACCATTGGCCGTCGAGCACCCACGATTTCCCCGAAAAACCCTGCCAAAGGAGTCTCCAGATGAAAACAGCAAAACAGGCCATCTTCTTGTCCAGAATAGTCTTATCTTTGGTTTTGGTGTTGACCTTTCTGGCCCCCCTCGCCCCGGAAGCCCAGGCCCGCCCCGTCGGGGTCACCGGCCGGTTGCCGGACACGGTCCCGGCGGCGCCGGCAGCGCCCACCAATCTGGTGGCCACGGCTCGGGTCGGCCCACCCCCGAGTGTCGTCCTGACGTGGAACGATGTAGCCGCCGAGACAGGCTACAGAGTTCTCCGAGCGGTGGCCCCGGGCACCACTTTCGCCCAGGTCGGCCTCGACCTGGCGGCCAACACGGTGACCTTCACCGATACTGCAGTAACTGCCGGCAACACCTACAGCTACCGGGTAGTGGCGTTCGACGCTACCCCGCCTCCTGCCGACCCGGTATCGACGCCGTCGAACACGGTGCAGGTTAGTGTAACCGGTGTCCCGTCTATCAATCTGGTAACGCCCGCCGGTCCCAACCGGCAGCTTCGCGCCGCGGCCACCAACACCATACAGGCGAATATCACTTCACCGGGGACTACCATTCAGAGTGCCCAGTGGCAGGTGGTGAACAATGTCGGCATCGCCCCGTTTGACGCCCTGGAGGTATTCGCTCAGGTAGCCCCGGCGGTCCCATCAGGGACCGTCGACAACACGGTGGTGCCCGGCGCCGCCGCCGTCCAGGCGGCGCTGCCTAATGCCCGCATCCTGTTCGTCATATTTGGTGATCCCCGGAGCGACCCTGCGGGTACCGTGTGGCAAATCGGCCAGCCGCCGATCACTGTTAGTGTTCCGCTCGCCGTCGACAGGAAAGGCGCCGTGCTCGGCAACACCCTCAGACTGGTCGGCGAACGCAGCCTGGCCCCCGGTCCCATCATGGTAGAGGCGCTGAGACCT
>CAZFEA010000360.1:0-3714 GCA_964518085.1 uncultured Dehalococcoidia bacterium | reverse complement strand
CTACCACCCTGTATGTCACCGGTTTCTACTCCTTTTTCCCCTATAAATATCCCAGCTACCGGTACGACGGCTACCGGGTGTATACCAACATGATGCCGTCCTCGGCGCTGCGCGGCTTCGGAGCGCCGCAGGCGGCCTTTGTTACCGAATCGCAAATGGACCTGATGGCCCGCGACCTGGGCATAGACCCGATAGAGTTCAGGCGAAAAAACGCCATGGGCCCCAATACTGTGATCGCCAACGAGGCCTTTGTCCAGAGCTGCGGCATCCCGGAATGCCTGGATAAGATAGACAAGTACGTAAAAGGCAGGGGTAAGCTGCCGCCAAACCATGGCATCGGCGTTTGCGGCTACGGGTTCAACGCCGGGGGCATCTTCAACTGGTTCGATACCCCTTATGCCTTTGCCGCAGCCACGGTCAAGATCGGCGTCGACGGCAAGGTGGACCTGTTCACCGGGGCCAACGAGATCGGGCAGGGTTCGAGCACCACCCTGAGCATGATCTGCGCCGAAGAACTCGGCGTCCGCATGGAAGACATCAGACTGCATACCGGGGACACCAGCATTTGCCCGCCGGACCTGGGCGCCTGGGCCAGCCGGGAGACGCTGATGAACGGCAACGCGGTCAAAGCCGCCGCCGCGGATGCCAAACGTCAACTGCTGGAGTTCGCCAGCGCCAAGCTGGGGCCCAACATCGTCTACGACCTGGACATCCGCGACCGGTGGGTGCATATCACCAACCGCCCGGAGAGGGGCATATCGTATTTTGACGTCGTCCGGGAGGTTGTCCGCGCCAGGGGCGGCCAGCAGATCATCGGCACGGGGCAATATACCCCCCACCGCAAAGGCATGGTATCGCCGGCCTTTAGCTTCGGCGTCCAGGCGGTGGAAGTGGAGGTAGACCCGGAGACCGGCAAGGTCAAATTACTCAGCGCCACCACCGCCCACGACGGCGGTACCACCATCAACCCGCTGGGGGCCGACGGGCAGCTCCACGGCTCGGTGGCCATGTCCGGCGCCTACGGTCTTACCGAATATTACGTGCACAAGAACGGCAAAATACTGAACAACAACTTCCGCGATTACAAGCCCTTCCGCGCCCAGGATATGCCCGAAATCAACATGCTGGAAGTTGAGACCTACGAGCCGGAAGGTCCGTTCGGGGCCAAGGAGGCCGGCGAGGGGCTGGCCATCCCCACTCCCGGGGCGCTGGCCAATGCCATAGACAATGCCATCGGCGTCCGCATCAAGGAGATGCCGGTGACGCCGGAGAAGATCCTCAACGCGCTGAAGCAAAAAGCGGTAGCGGCAGGGCGCCCCGTGCCCGTAGGGGCGAACCAGAGAGACGCGCCTCCGGGCGAGTCTCGGCGGCTCGCCCGCCCCGTAGCGGCACGGCGTGCCGTGCCGGAGAAATCAAAAAGTGTGGCCGCCAGGCAATAGGACGGGGCGTAGCAGCACGGTGCCCGTGCCGGGGTGGGCCTGACGACTGACCGAATTTTGCATTTTGGTTTGTCATTTTGCATTATAATTTTTGACTTTTGACTTCCATTTCGCACCTGGAGGACAAACCTTGAGCTACCATTGCGCCGCCTGCAATAAAGTTTCCAACACCGCCCCGGACCTGGCGCGCCACATCATGGGACGCGGCGACAAGGCCCACCGCGACTGGCTGGCCTCCAAGGGACTGAAGTACTCCGAGCTGCTGATCGCTCAGATGAAGTCCTTTGGGGGAGAGGGCTATGCAGCGCTGACCAGGCTACTGGAAAAAGAGACCCGGGTGGAAGACAGTCATCCGCCGGCCAAGAGCCAGACTGGCGCCGAGTGACGTAGCGGCACGCCGCCGCGTGCCCGTAGCGCCACGGCGCCGGGTCTCCGGGGGGCGACGAGGAACCACGAATGGACACGAATAAGAGGATTTAAGATTTAAGATTCGAGATTTAAGAAAAGGATCGGAAAACAAGGGGGGATTCTGTCTTCTGTCTTCTGTCTTCTGTCTTCTATCTTCTATCTTGCTATTCGTATGCATTCGTGGTTAATAATCTATTGGAGGTAGACCCAGATGCCTGATCTCAGACTGACCTTTGCCATGAGCCCCTATGACCGGGTCCTGCCCCTGATCAACGGAAAAGTGAAGCCGGACGGCATCACCCTGGAGTATGCCGGGCTGCCCGGAGGATTCTCCAGGGTCTTCTACGAGCAGATGAAGTTCGGGCGCTATGACCTTTCGGAAATGTCCATGTCCTCTTTCCTGCGCATGCGGTCTATCGGCTGGGCCTACCGCATGCTGCCCGTCTTCCACAATCGCAATTTCTCCCATACCCTGGTCAGGGTCCGCCCCGCTTCCGGCATCCGGCAGGGCCATCCCGAAGACCTCAAGGGCAAACGAATTGGAGTTGGAGATTATCAGCAAACGGCGGGCCTGTGGGTCAGGGGTATACTCGAAACCGAATTCGGGGTGAAACCCGAGGATATCGACTGGTACCAGGAACGGGGCGAGCACTTCAGCCACACCGGCGCCTCGGGGGAGGCCGGCCTCTCGCTGCCTTCGTGGCTGAAGCTGCATTATGCCCAGACCGATTTCGGCGCCATGTTCCGCAAAGGTGAGCTCGACGCCACCGCTATGCCGCCCGGCGAACAGGGCAAGGGAGAGGGGTCGGACATGAACCGCAGACCCTCCACCGCCGGTCCCGCCCCGGAGATTGTACCTCTTTTCCCCGATGCCCGGCAGGAGGCCATCCGCTTTTTCCAGAAAACGGGAATCTACCCGCCGCATCACACCACGGTTGTCCGTGAAAGCATCCTCAACGAGCACCCCTGGGTAGCTACCAGCCTGATGGAGGCCTTCGAGGAATCGAAGCGGGTCGCCATGGAATGGCTGCGGACGTCGCCGCCCACCCTGCTAGTCTTCGGGCAGCATTACCTCAGGGAGATCGACTCCATTTTCGGGCCGGACCCCTTCCCCTATGGCATCAAGGCCAACGCCAGGGCGATCGACATGGTGCAGGCTTTTTCCCTCAGGCAGGGACTGACCCAGCGCAAACAGCCCCTGGACGAGATCCTGCCCAGGGAAATCGTCTACAGCGAAGAGCGGCACTGAGCCGGCCGCAGTGGCGAACCCGGTAGCGGCGAGGTTCCCTCGCCCGCCTTACCTCTTCCTCCTGAACTCCGGGGATCGGAAGCCTCTTTGCCTGATGAAGGCAATCCTGGGCAAATTGAACAGGGTAAGCGACACGATTACGGCCATGGAAAAGGCCAGGTATAGCAGTGAACCGTACACCAACCAGCTTATGAAGGGAAATACCAGGAAACCGAGGCCGTAGGCAATGGTCAAATTCCGGATACGCCAGAAGGCGATGGCCACCGCGACCAGGTAGAACGGAATCGACCACGGCATCAAGAACAGCAGTACCGCCATGCTGGTGGCGCCGCCCATGCCGCCCCGGAAGTGCAGGAAAACGGGAAAGTCGTGACCGGCGATGGACGCCGCGGCGGCCAGCAGCTCCACACCCGGCGCGTCAGTGAGGGTGCGGGAAAGAAGGACGGCGGCGATGCCTTTTCCGCCATCCGCCAGCAGCACCACTGTCGCCCAACCCAACCCCACCTCCCGCCAGACGTTCATCGTCCCCATATTCCTGGACCCCACCTGCCGTATGTCGATCCCTTTCCGCCATTTCCCCACCAGGTAGGCGGCGGGAATGGAACCCAGAAGATAGCC
>CAZFEA010000359.1:0-3721 GCA_964518085.1 uncultured Dehalococcoidia bacterium | reverse complement strand
CGGTACGTACGGTGGTGTGGGAGGACGGGGGCTAACCACCCCCTCCTACCCGATTGAGTTCCCTGGGTTCCTGAGGCAGCAAATGAACAATGAGCGGAAGGAACTCAATAACCCAATAACTCGTTGAAAGGAGGTGACAAAATGCCAACCGAAAAGAAAATACAAACAGTCAGCGAAATCCAGGACGAACTGTCCCGGTCGACCGCGGCCGTGGCTACCACTTATATGGGTCTGAGTGCTAATGACATGGCCGCTTTTCGCCAGAAGCTCAGGGAGCAGAACATCGAGTACCGTGTCATGAAGAACACCCTGGCGCGAATAGCCGCCGCCAATGCCGGCAAAGAGGCTTTCAACGAGTTGCTCCAGGGGCCCGTAGGCATAGCTTTCGGCTTCGCCGACGAAGCGGTACCGGCGCGGGTACTGGTCGACATGCTCCGGACATCCAAACTGCCCATAAAAATTATCGGCGGACTGCTGGGTACGCGGGCCTTGACCGCTGACGAAGTCAATGTCCTGGCTACCCTGCCCGGAAAGGAAGTCCTGCTGGCCAGGTTACTGGGGCAGTTGAACTCGCCGATGAGCTGTTTTGTTGGAGTTCTGGCTGCCGTCTTGAGGAACTTCGTCGGAGTGCTGGATGCCCGGAGAAGGCAACTTGAAGAGGCTCCACCCGCCGCGGCGCCGGCGCAGCCGGCATAGCAATCCCGGTACCACAGGCGTCCTCGCCTGTGGGCCTGAAGATCCGGTATCACAGGCGGCCCTGCCTGTGAAACAACGTCATTGCGAGTCGCCTGAGGCGGACGAAGCAATCCCCTGAGTGCGCTACCGGGAAAACAATGTCTCACAGGCAGGGCCGCCTGTGATACCTCCATTAGAAAGGAACGAACAATGAATAAAGAAGACTTGATTACCGCCATTAAAGAGATGACGGTTATCGAACTGGCGGACCTGATCAAGACACTGGAAAAAGAGCTCGGCGTTACTGCCGCCGCGCCGGTCGCCGTCGCTGCCGCTCCGGCTGCCGGCGCCGCCCCGGCCGCTGCCGCGCCGGTTGAGGAACAGACTGAATTCAGCGTCATCCTGGCAGAAATTGGCCCGAACAAGATCAATGTGATCAAAGCAGTCCGTGAAGTGACCGCCCTGGGGTTGAAGGAAGCCAAGGACCTGGTGGAAGCAGCGCCCAAGGCGGTCAAAGAGGCCGTCAGCAAGGAAGAAGCCGCCACCGTTAGGGCCAAGCTCGAAGCCGCCGGCGCCAAAGTCGAAGTGAAATAAGGGCAGATTCCCCTTTTAGGGCCTGGCCCCAACATGGACAAGGGGAATTGACCGCAAAGGACGCAGAGGGGCGCAGACTTGTTACTTGTTACTTGTTACTTGTTACCTGTCCCTTGCCCTCGGCGGCCCCAGTTCCTCCGGGGATACGTCTGACATCACTTCCAGCAGGGTAGGCTGTTTCGACTGCAGGTAGCGCTCTACCGCGGGGATGACCTGGCGCGGGTGGTCGATCCTTTCCGCCTGCGCCCCCAGTTCCCGGGCGACGTTGGCCAGGTTAGGTATCGGTAACACCGTGCCGGCAAAACGGCCGCCGAACCGGCTCAACTGGGTGTGTCGCATGTTGCCGTAGACGCCGTTATGGCGTATCACCCATAGCACCGGTATCCTGTTGGCTACCGCGGTGGCGATTTCGGACAGGGTCATCATGAGTGAGCCGTCGCCGGTGATGCACACCACCGGCCGGTCCGGCGCCGCCACCTGGGCGCCCATGGCCTCGCACACCTCGGCGCCCAGGGGATGCCATCCGCCAATGGTGTTGGGCGTCAGCGCCTGGAAGGCGCACTCGAACCAGCCATGAGTGCCTCCCGACTCCCCGCAGACCAGCGCCTCGCGGGGTAGCGCTTTTCTGAGGTCGGCCATCAACCGCCATGTCCGCGTGGGGGATTGGTCGGAGTGTTTGAGCGGCTCCGACTGTTTTTCCCAATCTGCTTTGACTTTTTGAATTTCTTCCAGCCATGAGCTACCGGCGTGGTTGTTGCCGGTCAGCCCCCTCCCCGGCACGTGCAACGTGCTGCTATGCCCCGCCGTGTCTCTCAGCGCTTCCAGCAGGTCGATCAGCGCCAGCCTGGCGTCGCCCACCACCGCCGCATCGGCCGGGTAAAGTTTGCCGATCTCGCCGGGGTCGATGTCGATGTGGCCTATCTTCATGTCCGGCCTTATCAGCTTGTTCGACTGGCTCCAGAAGACGGCCTTGAAATAGGGGAAGGAGCAGCCTACGGCCAGAAGCAAATCGGCCTCTTTGAAAGCCTTGATGGTTGCCGGCGAGGTGTAGGTACCGACAGGCCCCAGGGACAGCGGGTCGTCTTCAGGTATCAACCCCTTATGACAGGTGGTGGTGGCAATGGGAGCAGACAGTATCCGGGCCAGTTGGAGCAGCTCGTCCTGGGCCTGTGACCAGTAGACGCCGCCACCGGCGATGATTGCCGGGCGTTTTGCCGTTTGCAGAAGATTGGCCAGTTTCTCGATGTCCGCCGGGTTCCCCCGGGGTGGTTGGGGCAGGGGGAAAGGGGAGGTCACTCTTTCCAACTCGATGGTCCGGTCGAGCACATCCCGGTGTATGCCCAGGTAGCACGGCCCTTTGCGGCCGGTCAGCGCCTGGCGGAAGGCGGTGTGAACGCTTTCCAGGAGCCGCTCAATGCGGCTCACTTTGCCCGCCCATTTGGTCACCGGCCTGAAGACGCCCAGGCTGTCCAGGTCGTGATGTTGCGAGGCGGCCATGCCGGTCCACCGGCTGCCCTCTTCAATGCAAATCAGTATTGAAGGGGTCGAGGTATAGAAGGCCTGGGCGACGCCGGTCAGGGAGTTGGTGGCGCCCGGCCCGGGGCTGACCAGGGAGATGCCGGCCTGCCGGGCGGTGCGGGCGTAGCCGTTGGCCATGAACATGGCGCCCTGCTCATGCTGGGCCTGCATGTAGCGGATGTCCGGCCCGCCGTGTATCAGGTCAAGGATCCACAGGGTGTCGCTGCCCGATACGCCAAACAACACCTTCACCCCGGCAGCTTTGAGGGCTTCCACCAGCAACTGCGCTCCGTTGTACTCCATGGCCGATCTACCTCCCGTGTGAAGTTTGTGGAGATGCTAAGACATTCTGCTATAATTGTCAACGCGCCTTCTCGCCCGTCTTCTCCCCGGCTGGAGAGGCCAGGTGAGGCTGAAGGCGGGGATGACCGTTCGATGTCAAAGGAGATCGGGACTATGAGAAAAGCAATGGCTACGGTTTTGGGTCCCTGGCTGGTCCTTCTGCTAATTGCCTGTGGGTCCACGATGGAAGCGCCGGCGCAGGCGCCATCTTCAAAGGCAGGAACTTCGGCCAGGGTTGAAAAGGCGGGATGGGAGGCGGAGTGGGAAAGGACGCTTCAGGAGGCCAGGAAAGAGGGTCAGGTCCTGGTGTATAACAGCCTGAATCCCGAGGCCAGGACCATATTGAGCGATGCTTTCAGGGCGCGCTTCGGAATAAACCTGGAGTTTCTCACTTTCGGGCGTGCCGCCGAAGCCGGAGCACGGGTGCAGGCGGAAAAGCGGGCCGGTCTTTACCTGGTGGATGCCTTCATCGTGGGCACCACTACATCCATCATCCTCATGAAGCCGGAGGGAATCCTTCGACCTGTGCACTCCGAGCTCATTCTCCCTGAAGTAACGGACCCTTCGGTCTGGTTGGGGAAGCGCATTCCCT
>CAZFEA010000358.1:0-3730 GCA_964518085.1 uncultured Dehalococcoidia bacterium | reverse complement strand
GCACATTATAGCAAAAGCTATGGCGTCTCTGCGGTCGGCGGTCCATTTGCGACAAAAGTCGTATCCCCGCCGCTGACCGGATGGTAAATTAATGGCAACAAATGCTAGAAGGAGAATCTTCATGAGAGAAAAAGTAGAAGCTGCCCTGAACTTGATAAGACCGGCATTGCAGGCCGACGGGGGCGACGCCGAACTGGTTGATGTCAAAGACGGCGTGGTAACCGTAAGGCTGACCGGCGCCTGCGGCAGTTGCCCGATGTCTCAAATGACCCTCCGCCAGGGTGTGGAACGGGTAATCCGCCGCGAGGTGCCGGAAGTGAAAGAACTGGTGGCGGTCTAGGATAGGTAACAGGATCCCGTTAGAAAGGAAAAAACAATGAACGAGATCAAGACAATCGATGTAAGAGGACTCGACCACGCCAAAAAGGAAGGCCTGATCTTCCCCGGCCTGGAGCAACTCGGGGTAGGCCAGACCCTGCGCCTGGTCGTGGAATTCAACCCGCTGCCCCTGGTCCACATGCTCAAGGCCGGGGGTGAATTCGAGACCGCCTACGAGAAGGAGGGGCCGGACGAATGGATACTGAAGGCCAAGCGCATTTTGGCGCCCCGCAACAAGAAAGCCGAATTCAAGGAGCTGTTGCAGGAGCTCAAGACCGGCGAGGTCAGCCATGAGTCCAAAGAGAAGGCACGGGCGCTGCTCCAGGCAGTGGACGCGACCACCCTCGGCGTCCTGGAGCAGGAGCTTATCCAGGAAGGCGTCTCCCACGACGAGATCAGGAAGAGCCTTTGCGATATCCACCTGGAGGTGTTGAAAGACAGCCTGGTGGCCAAGAGAATCGATGTCGCCGCGCCCCATCCGGTGAACACCCTGATGGAGGAGCACAAACACATTGTCCACACCCTGAATGAGCTTTCGGGCATCGTCGCCCGGCTGAAGGATACCAGCGATTTCGCCGGTTTCAAACCCGATGAAGAGGCCCTGAAGGATGCCTCGCACCACCTGATCGAGGCCGAGAGCCATCACCAGCGCGAAGAAGACGTCCTTTTCCCCAGGCTGGAAAAGCACGGCATCACTGAGCCGCCGCAGATCATGAAAATGGACCATGTGGAGTTCCGCCCGCGAAAACAGGAGCTGTACCAGTTGGCCCACAACGCCGGCGATTACCCCTTCCCCGAATTCAAAAAGAAGGTTACCGGGCTGGGGGAATACCTGGCCAGGGAACTCGACAGCCACATATTCAAGGAAGACAACATACTTTATCAGATCGCGCTCCAGACACTGTCTGCCGAGGAGTGGGACGAGGTCAAAAAGGCCTGTGACCGGATAGGCTACTGCTGCTTCACTCCCCAGGACGTGGCCGCCTCGGTCGTCGAACTGGACCTGAGACAGATCATGCCCTTCGAGAGACATGACCTGATATTCGAGAAATGGGAGGCCCTGAAGCCGGGCGAGACCCTGAAGATCATCAACGATCATGACCCGAAACCGCTGCGCTACCAGTTCGAGGTGGAATACAAGGACCAGTACCACTGGGAATACCTGCAAAAAGGACCGAAGGACTGGATGGTCACCATCCAGAAGACCCACGTGCCGCACAAGGCGCTGATCTAGGCACGAACCCGTAGGGGCGAACCCAATAACCCAATAACCCAATAACCCGCTTTACCCTCACCCTGACCCTCTCCCGTCAAGGGAGAGGGGACTACTTAACGATTAAGGAGCACTACAATGGCCACCACCAAAAGACCAACCCAGGTCCTCAAAGAAGAACACGAGGAGGTGATCCTCAAACTCAAGGCCCTGGAGAATATCTTCAACCGCCTGGAGAAGCAGTCCGAGATCACCGGCGCCCTCAGGGAACTTACCTCTTTCTTCAAGACCGATTTCTGGGTCCACTTCAGCAAAGAGGAAGACGTCCTGTTCCCGGAGCTGGAGAAATTCATGCCTCGCAACCAGGGACCCATCGGTGTCATGCTCGAGGAACACGTCGAACTGCGAAACCTGAACGAGGAGATCCAGAAGCTGGTGCCCGTCTACCTGAACGACGGCAAAGACGCCAATACCCAGGCGCAGCTAAAGCGCCATGGCAACCGCTTCATCTATACCCTCAGGGACCATATCGACAAGGAAAACAACGTGCTGTTCATGATGGCCGACGTCCACCTGGACAAGACCCAGCAGCAGAACATCCTGACAGGCTATGACCGCATCGTCCAGGCCTACAAAGCGGAGCAGGCCGGCGCCTGTGATAGCTGCTGCTAAACGAAGCATGGCGACCGCCGTAGCGGCACGCTGCCGCCTGCCCCCCGGGCGCTGGCGGGGCAACGCAGGGGCTTGATTCATCAAGCCCCGCTCAGGTGTCGGGCGAGACTTGTTGGGCGAGCCGCCGGGAGCCCGATTTCATCGTCCGCCTCTGGCGGATGGTTCGCCCCTACCCGTGGAGCGAGCGACCTCACCGGTTCTGCCGGATTATCTCGAAATTGGCCATGAGGGACCTATCGGAGTCCATCACGATGCGCTCGGTGAGATTGGAGCTCCGGATATGACCGGTCCATCCCACGAACTCGAAACCGGGGTAGGGAGTGGCGGTTACCGTCACCTCGGTACCCTGATCGTAGTCACTGGTAGTGGGACTGACGGTCCCGTAACCAAAAGGATTGACCACAGTGGTCAGGGTAACGATCTTTATGAAGTTGGCGGTGACATTCTTGTTCGAGTTCATGGTAATGGTAACGGAAGGCGAAGCGCCGGTAGCGTCGCCGGACCAGGAGACAAAGCGGAAGTTGGGCGAAGGCCTGGCTGTCAGGGTGACCCGGGCGCCGCTATCCTGGTGACCGCCGGGAGGGCTGATGTCAACAAATCCCACCGGACTTACCTTCACATTCAGCGCATACTGACCCTGAACGAACCTGGCGGCGATCTTCTTGTCTCCATCCATGGTGACCGACACCGGGTTCTGAGACCCCGAGGCGTCACCGCTCCAGGAGTCGAAAATAAAGCCAGCCGCGGGCCTGGCCTCCAGGCTGACCCTGGCGCCGGCTTCAAAAGACCTGCCGCCGGGGGACACCGAAACCGTACCCCCCTGGGGCGACGGTTCGATAGTCAAAGCATAGCCCACCCTGGCGAAGTCGCCGGAAATCGTCTTGTGGCCGTCCATGACCACGGTGATCGAATTTCCCGCGCCGGTGGCATCGCCCTGCCAGCCGGTAAACTTGTGACCGGGTTTGGGCGTGGCCGTCAGGGTTACCCTGGCGCCCCGGGGATACTGGTTGTTGGCGCTGAACGGTTCCACCCTCACGTCACCAAAATCGGGATTGGTGATCTTCAGGGTAAGGGCCAGAGAGGCCGGCGCCGGCGTGAGCGGCGGTGTAGCCGGACCGGGGGTCGGCTTCGGCAACGGAGGAGTGACAATAGTCCCGTGGGTTACCGGCGGATGGGGAACAACCGTGGCCGCAGCCGGCGGTTTGGCCGCCGCGGCGCCGGGGTCCGGTGATTGCGGCGCGGGCGCTGCCGTGCCGGCCGGTCGTGGCGCCGGGCTGGCGATGACCAGCGGCGCTGCCGGAGCGGCGGTGGGCTGACCGGCAATTTTCGCGCCGCCATCCGTCTCGCCTTGCCCGCGCATCAACAACCCCGCCACCCCTCCAAAGATGAGCACCAGCAATATGGTCAGTATTATCCACGGCCAGGGGTCGGAACGCTGTTGTCGGTTATCCTCTTGAAAATTCATAA
>CAZFEA010000357.1:0-3731 GCA_964518085.1 uncultured Dehalococcoidia bacterium | reverse complement strand
CCAGTCTACCTCCCCCTTTCGCAAAAGGGGGATACAGGGGGATTTCCCCTTTTTCCAAGGGAGAGACGGGATTGCTTCGCTACACAGGTACGACAGGCTTTCCAGCCTGTCGCTGCAGGCTAGAAAGCCTGCAGTACCGCCGGCTGCGCTCGCACGACAACCTAGAATCTTCGCACCACCGCCGTCAGCGCCGCTTCCTTCAACTCCCCCAGGGCGTCCCCTTGCAAACCCGATGAATCGAGTTCCGACATGGCCAGGGAATAGAACTTTTTGGCCGCTGCCACGGCGTACTCCCGCGCTCCCGTGCTCTCCAGGGCCGATTTCACCTCGGCAACATCCCTGTGGGACGGCTCTGCCCTGGCAAAGAATTCCAGGAGCACCGAGCGGTCTTTCCCGGCCGTCTTTTCCAGGCCAAAAACAACCGGAAAAGTCTTCTTTTTCTTGAGAAGATCGCTCTCGGCCGATTTCCCGGTTTCCACGTCGCCCCAAACCCCCAGGATATCATCAGTAATCTGGAAGGCTAGACCGAGATAGTTGCCACAAACGCCGGCCTTCCGGATTGCGGTTTCACTTCCGTTTCCCAGCAGCGTTCCCAGCATAAATGCCGCCTCAAAGAGCGCCGCCGTCTTGCCGGAAATCATTTTCAGATAGTCGTCCGTTTTTATGTCAAGACGTTGTTCGTATACCAGGTCCAGGTCCTGGCCTTCACACAGGCGTAAGCAAGCCCGGTTGGAAATGGCTAAGGCCCTCAGGACGGTTTCTGGAAGCACGCCCCTGTCGCTAAGACGCAGCATTGCTGTTTCCGCCAGGATATGCATGGCATCACCGGCGTTGATCGCCCTGGCCTCACCCCACACCGCCCACAGGGTGCGACGATGCCGGCGCAGACTGGACCCATCCTCTATGTCATCATGGACCAGGGAAAAGTTGTGTACTATCTCGATGGAAGCCGCCGCCGGCAATGCCACCGTCCAGTCGCCGCCAGTTGCCTGGCAACATAGCAGGCAGAAACCGGGACGCAATAGCTTGCCCGAATATTCCTTATCAAGGATACCACCCCGCTCATCGAGCCATCCCATCTGGTAGCCAAGCATCCCGAATAAGGGAAGGTGCGGGCCAATAATATTCTTCAGCTCCTGGACCAGTCCGGCGCGGTACTTCTGCATTGACCAGTTCCCTGGGTTCCTTGCGTTCGTCGGGTCCGTTGAGTTCGTCGGGTTGCCACCGCCCATCATCCCGCGGGGGCGAACGGACACTGGGAACTCAATGAACTCAACGGACTCTTATCGACTTTGGCTCCCTTACCAGTTCGGGAAAGGCAGCCAGGACCTGTGACCTGACACCTTCAACATCCATTAAATACTTGTGGCGTAAAACTTTCTGCGAGCCATGCTCGATAAACACGTCCGGCAGCCCGATGGTTTTTACTCTTACATCGTGCCAGCCGAGATCACCCACCACGCCGTTCACTGACGACCCGAAACCGCCTATCGCGGCGCTCTCTTCCAGGGTTACCATCCGCTTGTTGACGGCGGCAACGGAAGAAATCAGCCGGCTATCGAGAGGTTTCATAAAACGAGCATCCACTACCGTGGTCTCTATACCCAAATCGCCGAGAGAAGCGGCCACCGACCGGGCGGTGGCGACCATCCTGCCTATGGCAACAATTGCCAGGTCTTTTCCCCTGGTGACAATCTCCCCTGTGCCAATCTTGATCGTCTCGAAGTCTACACTTTCCAGGGGACCCGAGGTGTTGCCCCTGGGATACCGTATCGCCATCGGCCGGTTCAGGTTGACCGCGGTATACAGCAAGTGCTGGAGCTGGTAATGGTCGCTGGGAGCGGCGACCACCAGGCCCGGAATCATCGCCAAATAGGAAAGATCGAAACACCCCTGGTGGGTCTTACCATCCTCACCTACGATCCCCGCCCGGTCAATGGCAAATACGACAGGGAGTTCCTGCAGGCAAACATCGTGAATTATCTGGTCGAAGGCCCGCTGCAAGAACGTTGAATAGATGGCGACTACCGGAATGAGCCCCCTTGCCGCCAGCCCGGCAGCGAAGCTCACGGCATGTTGCTCGCAGATGCCAACATCAAAGAACCGGTCGGGATACTTTTCCGCGACCACACTCAGCCCGGTACCTTCTTTCATGGCCGCGGTTATGGCCACGATCCTCTTGTTGTCCCCCATCAGCCGCAACAAGCTAGTGGCAAAAATCGCGCTGTAGCTGGGCCCTTTTCCATTCCCAGTCCCATTGGGCGGTATGCCATGGAAGCTGATGCAGTCTTCTTCCGCCGGCGGATAACCTTTGCCCTTGGTCGTGTACACATGGACCAGGGTCGGTCGGTGGTAATTCGTCTTGACCCCTTCCAGGACCTGTATCAGCTCAGCGATGCTGTGCCCATTGATGGGGCCCACATAGCTGAGACCCAGGTCTTCCCAGAACATTGTAGGCAGCACCAGTCCCTTGAACTTTCGTTTCAAGACCCGTCCGGTGGCATGTAACCACTGTCCGAAGGGTGCCCGGTTCACCACGCTCGCGGCCCCCATCTTGGCCTTCTGGTAAGGCGAACTCAGCCGTAACCGGTTCGACCAGCGCGCCATGGCGCCAACGCTGGGCGAGATCGCCATGCCATTGTCATTGAGTATGACAATCAGTTTCTTGCCAAGATGACCGGCCTGATTTATGGCCTCAAAGGCCATGCCCCCGGTTAGCGACCCGTCGCCAATGATGGCGACAACGTCAAAATCGTCTCCCGCCATGTCCCTGGCGACGGCCATGCCCAGCGCGTTGGAAATAGAGGTGCTGGCATGCCCCGAGATGAAATGGTCATGAGGCGACTCGGCTTTGTCGGTGAACCCTGAAATGCCGCCGTGCTGCCGCAACGAAGCGAACAGCTTGCGCCTGCCGGTGAGCATCTTGTGCACGTAGCTCTGATGCCCCACATCCCAGATGAGCTTGTCGTTGGGACTGTCAAAAACCCGGTGGAGAGCGATGGTCAGTTCCACCACGCCCAGGTTGGAAGCCAGGTGGCCTCCGGTATTGGTTACGGTGGAGATAAGCTCATTCCTGATTTCCTCAGCGAGGCTTTCCAGTTCAGAAAGAGACAGTCGCTTGAGTGTTGATGGGCCGTCGATCCGTTCCAGAAGTTCTGGCATTAACCCTCGGCAAGATTATTATCCGGGAGACTTCTAGATAATAGCAACATCCTATCTGGACTGTCAAGACAGTCTAAACAGTCTAAACAGTCGAACAGTCGAACAGTCTAAACAGTCGAACAGTCGAACAGTCTAAATAGTCTAAACAGTCCAACACTCCGTAGGGGCGAACCAGAGACCCCGACGTGTCGGAGTCGGCGGCTCGCCCGCCCCGCGGCGGCACGGTGTAGCGTGGCGTCATTGCGAGCGGCGTACGCCACTCTGAACCGCCGGCCACTGCCTCACAGGCACGGAGGCCTGTGCCACGCGGCAGCGTGCCGCTGCCGCCTGCCCCGGCAGGCGTGATGCAGGGCCAAAACTCGACTTATTTCTGGAGAACTAAGTAGTTCTTGACACGAATTTTCCGTACATACACGTATTACGTCCTTATACAGACTGTTTCAAAATAACAGCGAGAGCACCTCATAGACCCTGTACACCCGCAACCGGCGCTGCGGCGAATCGGGGGAAAGCCTGGGAAATCTCTGTACCGGCATAGCACAGAAGGGCCTGAACGAAGCCATCACGCA
>CAZFEA010000356.1:0-3742 GCA_964518085.1 uncultured Dehalococcoidia bacterium | reverse complement strand
GTTAATTAACCAATGACCCTTTCCGTATGAAGGCAGATAGCTTTCTTCTGCGCAGCAACAGCACGGCCAAGCCGGCCAGCACGATCATCCCGGCCATCTCGGGTACTATCCTGCCCGGGTCTGTTTGCAGCTCTTGCAGAATCCTCTGCAACCAGGACACGGTATCCCCCTTGGCGAAAGTCCAGCCGTAGGCGGGCCAGAGAAAAGTCCGCGGATTGAGCCACATCTGGTCTTCCAACAAATGAAAAAGGGAACCGAAGGCAAGGCTTATGAGCCAGCGGTTCTGGTTTCTCGAGTATAAATAGATCCCCGCAAGCACCATGGCAGTTGCTACCAGCAGGGTGTGGCTGAAAATGCGTCCATTGCTGAAGACATCCCCCAGAAGGTATATGCCGACCGGTTTGTCAATAATGTCGGGCAACAATGAGCCGGCCACGACAAAACGATAATCGAAGTCAAAGGCCGCCGTTGCCGCTGCGCGAGGATCGAAGTGACCGGGGTTGGAACCAGGCCCGGCAGGGTCTTTTGCGGCGCAGCCGGAGCAAAACGCCCCCCGCCGTTTCAACGAAGCTGCCCGCCTGAGACCCGTGGCAGCCCGTATGACAACCCTCGCCAGGAGGGCGGCGCCCAGGGTAACCCCCGTATGGCCTAAGAGTAGCATCCGAGCGTTTCTTCCAATTCTACAGGGATAGGGCCGGCGAATACGGGGCGCCATCCCGGGTTGCCTTCACGCCACGGGAGCTCTTTCCCAGCTCAACGGCAATTACCCGGTAGTCTTTTTTCTGCAACGCATAACCCTGAAAAGCCAGGGCCTCGGCGTCGTGGTTGCGTCCCGACAGCACCAGAACATTGGCCCTGGCGCGCAGCCCGGACAGGGTGGCGTTTAATGCCGCGGCAGCAGGATTCCGCTCGGCCGAGCCGGCCAGGGCATTGTATTCCAGTTCCAGCAGGTCCGCCAGGGCCGTGGCAGCCCCCTGGCTCGACTGCCTCAACCGGTGAATATTGCCTCTCAGCCGGCTTACATCGGGAACCTCCAGATAGCGTATCGGGCTTGGCGAGACCGTGATCTCTCGGGCCAGGTGCAACGCCTTGAGGAGGGCCTGCCTGGGTTCCAGTAGCCGCGTTGTCAGGACTACCTCCCGATCGTTGTAGGCGGCCATGGCCGAAGGAACGTTCTCCCTGGCCAGGGTCAAAGCAGTGGTGATGAAGCTGTAGGCCAGCTTGTCCTTTTCTTCTTCATCGGCGACCGAAAGGTTCACGGTCATGACCGCACATTCAACACCGGTATCCTGGAACTCCTTGACTATGGTCTGGCGTAGTTTCAGAGTGTGTTTCCAATCTATGCTTCTGGCGCTATCCCCGGGCTGGTATTGACGGAGCCCGTATAATTCCATCCCCTTCCTCGAAGGCCTTTGCGAAACAGACATCGCCGCTGTCATTGCCTCCCGCTCCCCGGGACGGCTCATTTCCAGGTATCTCCGGGCCAGCCACCCGGCATACGCGGCCCTGGGGACAACGAACAGTGCCAACATCTCTACCCTGAAGTTGGTCTGTATCAACCCCCAGGGATCTACAAAGATCGCATCGGCCACCACCGCGGACGGCCCGGCCAGGGGCGGGGTGAAAGCAGCCTCTACCTGTGATTTAGACCTGCTCATCGCCACACGGTCGGGCCTGATATGAAACCAGTGGTAGGGGCTAACCAGTTTGAGCTGGCCGGCTAACCTGGAGCGGTTGGTGAGAGTGATTGTTGTCCGGGCCAGGTCTCCCGCCAGCACCTTGTGGTTGGCTATTTCCACCTGGCAAGGCGATGCTGGAACGCCGCGCAGTATGGCAAGGATGACTGCGGCCAGGTAGCCAGCCACCAGGCTAAAGCCCAGGAACAGCGTCCGGCTGCCCAGAGCCAGCGCTACCACGCCTACTGCCAGGAGCGACAGGACCAGCGACCGGCAGACCGCCGTCGGGCGCCGGTTCCGGACGGCCGGAACGAACTCATACGCCAGGGCCGACCGCCTCAAGCCGAGGTCCAACAACGGTATGACCGGCAGGGCAAATACCGCGCTTAACCATTGTCCCCACACCGGCTGGAGTAGCAACGGCAGGGATAGCGCCAGGTAAAGGTTAAGCGCCGTCCTGTGCCGCTCGAGCTTTCCCCAAAGCTCCATATAAAGATACAGCAGCAGGGTCAGCAGGGGCACCGCCCCATAAAGCGGCGGCGAGAACACCACGGCTACCACCAGGGCCACCACGATATAGGCCCTGGCCAGGACCAGCAGAATTGTCAGGGTCAGGGGCGTCATACTTCCACCTTGGGCACGGCAATCTGTGACAGCACCCTGTCGAGCACTGTCCCGGCGTCGATGGCCTCCATTTCCGCCTCCGGCTTCATCCGCACCCGGTGGCCGAAAACGAGCTTGGCCAGGTGTTTAACATCGTCCGGGATAACGAAGTCCCTTCCCTGCAGCAGGGCCCGGGCCCTGGAGCACTTGTAGAGGCTGATGGAGCCCCGGGAACTTGGACCCTGAGACACGTCCGGGTCCCGGCGCAGCGCCTCCACCAGGTCCAGGATATACTCCAGGACTATCTCGGACACGTGCACCTCTCTGGCCAATTGCTGGATTTGCTGTATCCGGGCGCCATCGGCCACCTGGGAGAGGGGCGGGTTTTCCAGGTAATCAATGCGGCTCACCACCTGCTTCTCCTCGTCCCGGCCGGGGTAGCCGCTCAACGCCCGGAGCATGAACCGGTCTACCTGCACGTCGGTTAGCGGGTAGGTGCCTTCGGCCCCTGACCCCACCTGGGTGGCGATCACGGTGAAGGGCGTCGGCAGTGGATGGGTCGTCCCTTCCACGCTCACCTGCCCCTCGGCCATGGCCTCCAGCAAAGCAGACTGCGTCCGGGGCGTGGTGCGGTTCAATTCGTCGGCCAGCACCACGTTGGCGAACAGGGGTCCCTGGATGAAACGGGGGGCGCCTTCCGGTCCGTACAAATAGAACCCGGTTATGTCGGCGGGCATGATGTCCGGGGTGAGCTGGATGCGTTTGAATTTTCCCCCGATGGCCCGGGCAAAGGCCTCGGCCAGCCTGGTCTTGGCTGTACCCGGAAGCCCCTCGATCAGCACGTGGCCGCCGGCGATCAGCGCCACCATCAGCGCCTCCTTCAGCTCCTCTTTGCCTATGATGGCCCTGGAGACCTCGTCCAGTATCTTTCGAGGCAGGCCCAGGATATCTTCAGTGTTCGTATTCAGTTTGATCTCCTTTCCGCCGCGCCGGCAGGAATGTCGCGAATAGGGCCAGTCCCACCACCAGGGCCTGGACATGCGGCACGGCCATCCCCTGCCGCACCACCTCCAGGACGTCCTTGGAGGTATCCAGGGGACGCCTGGCGAGATGGGCCTTGTCCAGTATCAGCCGGGGGTTGTCCCCCGCCGTGGCCATCAGTTGCCTTATGAAGGCTTCGTTGTCTCCCCGGCCGAGCATGCTGTTGATCAGGATGCTGGGATCGGCGACGGCAATCACCGTCCCCCGGTCCACGGTCGCCCGCGCCGCCACCGCCAGGTTGCCCCTGGCCTCGCCTTCGTCCCAGGAACGATTGTCGTTCTTGTCCAGGAAAGCCATATCGGAAGAGCGCGCTAGCACTTCGTCAGCCTGGGAGACGCTGAGCGCGGTGGCATGGTTAAGGACCAATTGCCGTATCCCGGCCTTCTTCAGCTCGGGCGCCAGGTCAACCGCCACCGGCAGCC
>CAZFEA010000355.1:2518-3748 GCA_964518085.1 uncultured Dehalococcoidia bacterium | reverse complement strand
TGGCCTTCGGCCTGCCGAAGGATACCGGCAATGTGGAGCTGGTCCGCAGCCTCAAGGAGAGATTTGTCGCCCTGAGGCCGGTGGCGCCGGCCCAGGTTGAGTCCGGCCCGGTCTTGGAAAATGTCTTCGACAGCGACCTGGACCTGTTGAAATTCCCTGCCCCTAAGTGGCACGAGCTTGACGGTGGGCGGTATATCGGCACCGGGGACATGGTCATCATGAAAGACCCGAAGGCGGGTTGGACCAATGTGGGCGTCTACCGGGTGCAGCTCCACGACCGTGATACGCTGGGGCTGTTCGTCTCCCAGGGCCACCAGGGACGGATCATAATGGAAAGCTACTGGGCGCAGGGAAAACCATGCCCGGTAGCTGTGGTCTTTGGCATCCATCCCCTGACCTGGATACCGTGTTTCATGGCGTCTCCCTGGGGAACCGAAGAGTACACCATTGCCGGCGGGCTGCTCGGAGAGCCTCTGCAACTTATCAGCGGCGAATACACCGGTCTGCCGATTCCGGCCCATGCCGAGATCGCTGTGGAAGGCCTCTGCCCTCCACCGGAGGTGGACTCGCGCCCCGAGGGTCCCTTTGGGGAATGGCCGGGCTACTATGCCTCGGGCGCCAGGAACGAACCGGTGATCAAGGTCAAGAGGATAATGCACCGCACGGACCCCATCATCCTGGGGGCGCCGCCGCTGAAGCCGCCCGGCGGGGGTACCGCAAGCCATATCATGAAGGCGGCCAATGTCTGGCATGAGCTGGACCGCCTGGGCATCCACGGCATCAAGGGCGTGTGGAACATGAGGGCCGGCGGCTCGCGGTTTATCAAGGTTATTTCCATCGAGCAGAAATATGCCGGGCACGCCCGGCAGGTTGCCATGGCCGCGGTATCCGGCGCCGAAGGCGCTGATTTCAGCCGGTTTGTTATCGTTGTTGATGATGACATTGATCCGGCCAACGACGATGATGTCCTGTGGGCGATGTCGACCCGGTGCGACCCGGCCACTGCCATACACATTACTACCGGAGGTTGGAGCACTTCGCTGGACCCGACGATTCCACCGGAAAAGAGGGCGAAGAGAGACCTGACCAATTCCCGGGCGCTTATCCTGGCGACAAGACCGTATCACTGGAGGAAGGACTTTCCCAGGGTCAACCGGGCCAGTGACGAGCTGAGGGCGCGAACGCTGGAGAAATGGCGACGCCCCCCCTTTGAAAAAGGGTAAAATCCCC
>CAZFEA010000355.1:0-2418 GCA_964518085.1 uncultured Dehalococcoidia bacterium | reverse complement strand
GCGCGAACGCTGGAGAAATGGCGACGCCCCCCCTTTGAAAAAGGGTAAAATCCCCTTGTATCCCCCTTTTGCGAAAGGGGGAGGAAATGGGGTCTCCCCTCTTGCGAAAGGGGGAGGAAACAGATATGGACTTACATCACAATCTGGACCAGCTTGACCGGCTGAACGAGCTCACCCTGGTGGAGGGCGCCGACTGGGACGTGGAGATCGGGACATTAACCGAGCTATCCGAAGAGAGGAAAGGCCCGGCGCTCCTCTTCGACCGGATCAAAGATTATCCGCCCGGCTACCGCGTCGTGTCCAACCTCCTGTCGACGCCAAGGCGGATGGCGGTTGCCTTCGGTTTCAATCCAGGCGTCCCCAACATAGAGCTGGTCCGTTCATTGAAGGATACCTTTGAGCATCTCACTCCGGTCGCGCCGGTTATCGTGGATAACGGTCCGTTGCTGGAAAACGTGGTGGACGGGCAGCAAATCGACCTGCTGAGATTTCCGGCCCCGCGATGGCATGAAGCCGATGGCGGGCGCTATTTGGGTACCGGCGACCTGGTTATCATGAGAGAGCCGGAAAAGGGATGGGTCAACGTGGGGACCTACCGGGTCCAGCTCTACGACGGCAATACCCTGGGCCTGTTTATCTCGCCCAGCCACCAGGGAAACCTGATCCGCCACTCCTACTGGAAGCAAGGGAAGTCTTGCCCGGTGGCGGTGGTCTTCGGTTCGCACCCTCTGGTGTGGATACCGGCGTGCACTGCCTTTCCCTGGGGAACCGAGGAGTATGGCGTCGCCGGCGGACTGCTGGGACGGCCGCTGGAGGTTATCGCCGGGGACTACACCGGTCTGCCTATCCCGGCGCACGGAGAGATTGCCATTGAAGGTGAGATTCCCCCTCCCGAGGTCGAGTCCCGGCAGGAAGGGCCATTTGGCGAGGTCACCGGCTACTATGGGTCTGACTGCCGCAACGAAGCGGTGATCAAGGTCAAGAGACTGATGTTCCGGAATAACCCCATCATATTGGGCTGTCCGCCTTTGAAACCGCCGGCAAATCCCATGGCGACCTACATGATGAGGGCCAGCAACACCTGGTATGAACTGGAGCGGCTGGGCATTCCCGGAATCAAGGGTGTGTGGAATATGAGGGCGGGCGGCTCAAGGTATATTGACGTAATATCCATCGAGCAGAAATACGCTGGACATGCCAAACAGGTAGCCGTGGCGGCCATCGCCGGGGTGGAGGGGGGACAGGGGCGTTTCGTTATCGTTGTCGACGATGACATCGACCCATCGAATGACGATGATGTGCTCTGGGCTGTAGCCACACGCTGCGACCCGGCGACATCCATGGAAATAGTCACCGGATGCCGCAGCGCTCCTATCGATCCGACCATCCCCCCGGAGAGAAAAGTGAAGGGTGACATGACCAACTCCAAGGCGCTCATCATGGCTACCCGGCCCTATCACTGGAGAAAGGAATTCCCCGCGGTCAACCGGGCCAGCGACGAATTAAGATTGCGAACCATGGGAAAATGGCGCGGCGTTTTTCCGTAGCGCCACGGCGTGAAAACATTGTCTCACAGGCAGGGCCGCCTGTGGTAACCGTATTTTCGTAACAGCACGAACTAACGTTGAGAGGAAGAACAAGCATGGAAGATATCGCCTCCTGGTTAGAAAAGCTCAAAAAAGAAGGCGACCTGAAAGAACTCGCCGGTTGCGACTGGAACCTGGAGATAGGCTACCTGACGGCCTGCAACTGGAAAAAGAGGGATGCCGCCCCGGCGCTCGTGTTTGACAGCATAAAGGGCTATCCCCGGGGGTACCGGATTGCCACCAGCGTCATCTCGGCCCGCCGCCGGGTAGCCCGCCTTCTTAACCTGCCGGCGGAGCGCCCGGACAGAGAGTTGATACAAATCCTGCGAAAGAAATTCGCCGGATGGGAACACAACCTGGACAGGTTCGCGCCAGTGATGGTGACCGCCGGGCCGGTGCTGGAGAACATCCAGGAAGGGGACAAGGTAGATATCCTGAAGTTTCCTACGCCCCGGTGGCATGAAAAGGATGGGGGCAGGTATATTGGTACCGGCTGCGCCCTTATCACAAGAGGTCCGGACGACCCCGAGGTGAATCTGGGCACCTACCGGGTAATGGTCCACGACCACAGGACGATGGGAATTCATATGTCTCCGGGAAGACACGGCCTGATGCACTGCCAGGACTATCATGCCAAAGGTAAATCCTGCCCCGTCTTATTGTCGGTGGGGCACCATCCCTCGATATTCGTTGTGTCCGGCCAGCAATTTCCTGCAGGCACGGAGTACAACTATGCCGGGGCAATGCAGGGGGAGCCTTTCAAAGTGATAGTGGAAGAGGTGACCGGGTTGCCGATGCCGGCCGGCGCCGAAATTGTGATAGCCGGCTGGAT
>CAZFEA010000354.1:2945-3759 GCA_964518085.1 uncultured Dehalococcoidia bacterium | reverse complement strand
TAACTTCCGACAACGTGTGGCTCAACGAGCTGGCCAGGCTGAACCCATACTCGCAGAAGGTGCTCATCAATCCCGAAGCCGCAGGCAAGAGGGGCATCAAGGATGGGGATACCGTTTACGTGGAGTCGAAGGTAGGGAGGCTAAAAGGAGTGGCCAAGGTTACCCAGTGTATCCATCCCGAGGTGGTAGGAATCGGCAGCCATTTCGGAGGCTGGGCCAAAAACCGGCCGCCGGCCCTGACCAGGGGTCCCAACTTTAATAGCTTGCTCTCCCATGACCCCGAGCACCGGGACCACGTATCGGGGGGTTTTGACGCCTGCGCCCGGGTTAACATTTACAAGGATTGAACATGCCATGGCTCATAGCGGCACGCTGCTGCGTGCCAAGGGTCCGTAGCTGCACGTTGCACGTGCGACGGGAGGGAAAAATGAGATACGTGGTATCAGTTTGCCTGTTGGTTACACTGGGCGCTCTCCTGGTGGGCTGCGGTTCCGCCGGAGTGGAGCCCGGCCCCGCCAATATTCAGCCGCCAGCCGGGGCCGCTAAGCCGGGGGCCGAAAAGGCCCCATGGGAGGCAAAGTGGGCCAGCGTGCTGGAAGCGGCAAAGAAGGAAGGCGAGCTGTCCCTTTATAGTACCTGGGGTACCGAGACCAGGGCCGTGCTGAACAAAGCGTTCAAGGACAAGTTCGGCATTGAACCGCAGATACTGGCTTTTTCACGCGGAACCGAGATGACCGCCAGGGTGACCGCGCAGCGCAAGGCGGGTTTGCACCTGGTGGACGTTTATGCCACCGGCCCAATAACGTTGCTGACG
>CAZFEA010000354.1:451-2935 GCA_964518085.1 uncultured Dehalococcoidia bacterium | reverse complement strand
AAACCGGCCGGGCTCATGCAGCCGCTTGATTCCTTCCTGGTTCTGCCTGAAGTGAAGGACCCGAAGGCCTGGAAGTCCGGGGCAGTTGCCTTCTTGGACGACGGGAAGACAAGCATCGGCCTTGTGCACGCGGCGCAAAGGGATATCGTTCGGAATACTACTCTGGTCAAGGAAGGCGAGGTCACTTCCTATGCCGACCTGCTGAATCCCCGGTATAAGGGTAAGATTGCCATAGATGACCCTGTCGGCCTGGGCGGCGGGACGGCCTTGCTTACCCATCTTGCTCTCGGCGTCTGGGACGTGGATAGGACCATGGCTTTCCTGAAGGACTTGCTGGTCAAGCAAGAGGCAGTCGTCGTCAGGGACAGGCGCTCGCTGGTGGAGTGGGTGAGCCGAGGGAAATACCACTTTGCCGTGGGGCCCCCGCTGGACGTGGTCGCCGAGTTCATTGCCCTGGGTTCTCCCCTGGCGCCCGTCCCGGTCAAGGAGGGGACTTACAGCACCACCGGGGGACAGTCGCTGGGTGGCTATCCCGAGGTGCCGCATCCCAACGCAACAACGGTTTTCGTCAACTGGATCTTAAGCAAGGAAGGACAGGCGGTCTTTTCCAAAGCCGCCGGACGGCCGAGCGTGAGGGTGGATGTCAGGGAGGAGGGGGTGCCGCCGCTGTTCTTCATTTCTCCCGGGGAAAAGAATTACCCGGAGACGGAAAAGATTTTCCTTTTCCGCGGCGAGATGGCCAAAATGTCCGGCGAGCTGATAGCGGCGCAGTCGAAATGACCGGGCGCATTTTGCTAGCGAGAATCCGCTGAAATCGTGTCTTTGTTTGACTGACATTTTGAAAGGATGGTCCAGGATCTTGGCCGGTCTTAGAAAGAAAGGCGGTAAAAAATGTTTGGTCTGCGCGACAAACCGGTGCCCAAAGGCCACCTGTTAGCCGGAAAGGTAATCTACTGGCCGTTGTTGTGTCTTATGATAGTTTTGGCGCCTGTTCCGGCCTGCCAAAGCGCCAGCATCGGGCCGGCGCCCAAGTTTACTCAGCCGGAGGTCCAAACCGTAAAAAGGACTGCTTGGGAAGAGATGGTAGAGGCAGCTAGGAAGGAGGGGAGCGTTAACATATATGGCTCCGTACTGGGCGCAGCCTCTGGTGCTGTAAGGTCAGCCGGCCGCGAAAAATTTGGCTTAAACGTAGACATTATCGAAGGAAGGCCCGAGCAAACCGTGGCGAAACTGACAGCGGAAATAAGGGCCGGTCTTCACCTGGGAGACTTAGGCTTGATGGGTAGGCCCGACTTCATCAATGATGTTAGGCCGTTGGGTATAACTGCGCCGCTAGCGCCGTTGCTCATTCTGCCAGAGATCACTGATCCTGCCAACTGGCGCAACGGGAAAATCCCATATACGGATAAAGATGGCCACTCGATAGGCATGGTAGCAATGGCCATCTATGTTTCAATTTACAACACTGATGTGGTGCAGGGGACAGAAATAGGTTCCTTCATGGACTATCTCCAACCGAAATGGAAAGGCAAGATCGTACTTTCAGACCCTGGAATAGTGGGGGGTGCCAACAACTTCTTTACCCATCTCGCTTCGAACGTCTTTGGCATGGAAAAAACAGTGGAAATCTTGCGGCAACTCGCTGCTCAGGAACCGGTGGTCACGAGAGACCAGCGTCTGCTATTGGAATGGGTAGCCAGAGGCAAGTATCCCGTTGGCATCGGTCACAGTTCGGCCATGTATGCCGAATTCAAACGCCTGGGCGCCCCTATCACTCTTGCTATTTTGAAGGAGCCCCCTCACCTGTCCTCAGGTTCGGGCAACATATTCGTTTTCGATAAGGCACCCCATCCAAACGCAGCTAAACTGCTCCTCAACTGGTTGCTCAGCAAGGAGGGAGCTTCTGTCTGGTCTTCGGCCCACGGCTATCCTTCCCAACGGGTAGACGCGCCTAACGAAGGGTTTGATCCGTCAATCGTTCCGCGCGACGGCACTTTCCTGCCGGACGAAACCTACCTCAGAGCTCAAGGTGAAATGCGTCAGATAGCTGGGCAAATCTTCGCTGGGCTGCGTAAATAATCCTGTGGCTGCGAATTCGCCCGGGTTCCAACCGTAAAGTGAATATTGGGAGTTGAAAATTGATAAGGTTGAGCCAACAGCAAATCACCGAGATAAAGAGAACTTTCAATATGATGCCCATCGAGCTGGAACCGCGCATTAACACCCTGGACAAACCTCTAATAATCGAGAGCGCGTGCCCCGGCTGGCAGCCGAAATACTGGGGGCCACCTGACATGTATCCGAGCCGGCCGCCGGGATACCAGGAGGGAGGGGTGCGCTTCGCCGCCGTGCCGACTACAATAGAAGAACAAGCTCAAGCAGACATTGACGCCATAAAGGCCGGTGCGGCAGCTTTGCATCATCACCCGAGAGATCCTCAAACTGGTGTACGCGATATGACCGATAAGGAATCAGAACTGAAGG
>CAZFEA010000354.1:0-441 GCA_964518085.1 uncultured Dehalococcoidia bacterium | reverse complement strand
CAGATCGACGCCGTTATGATAGAGCACACCTGGAGATACACGCTGGATGGGTCTCTGGACTATATCAAGAAACTGGAAGAACTTCTAAGTCTCGGCAAGGGAAACCGGTACTGTCAGGCCGCCCTCGTTATGTGGCCGCCTGCAAAGTCATATCCACCAAGGTATGAGGAGTCTGTCCAGGAGGGCGTGCGCTTTATGGAGAGGAACCGGGTCAAATGCATTAACAAAGTCCGCAGCGCTTTCAACGTCAAGGAATTGAAAAGAGTACTACTGGACACGGGGGTAATGACCCAGGAGCCATTCATCATTGCCCATGACATGGGCCATCCCTTTGGCTGGCCCATGGATATCGACCCCTGGATGCCTATCGATCTTGTTTCCAGTTTAATGCAGACAAAGGCCCGCATACCTAACTGCATCACTGCCGTAGAAACCGGAGGA
>CAZFEA010000353.1:0-3765 GCA_964518085.1 uncultured Dehalococcoidia bacterium | reverse complement strand
TGCCCCCTCGTAGCGGCACGGCGTGCCGTGCCGAAGGCCGTAGTGGCACGTTGCACGTGCCGGGGGACGGGGGGGTGCGGGTAGCTCGCCCGCCACAAACACGCATTTCTGCGCCAGATTGAATATCGTTACTCGATTATCAGTTTCGACGGGACCGGGCGGGGCAGCCGCCGAGACCCGATGCGTCGTCCGCCTCAGGCGGATGGTCCGCCCCTTCAATTCCAACCGCTGCGGCTATGACACCAGTTCACCCTTGTCGAGGTTGGCCACGCAATGGAGCCACTTGCCTTCCCAGTCGGGCAGGGTGAGGATGATGCCGTAAAGCCCCATAGTGCGCGACCGGTAAAAATGCCACCAGTGGGCCAGCGCCCCCGGCAAACCCTTGGTCCTGAAGACCAGCTCATCATGATAGATGGCCTGCACCATCAATCCTTCCCATTCCTCCACGCCGCTCGGTCGGTCCGGGATACGCAGATTAACCCGCTTCTTCTCCCAGTCCACATCCAGTTGAACATCCATGTCCTTGTCGGTACCCGGCAGATGTACCGTGCCGTGAAAGCTTTCCATGAAGTCTCCTTTGCGCTCTTCGCCTCCCCTCTCCCTTGACGGGAGAGGGTCAGGGTGAGGGTGACCTTAATCCTCTCCCGCGAGGGGAGAGGAGACTGATGTGAAGGCTTTTCCGCAACTTGGTAACAGTCCAGTCCTACGAGTTGACCGGTTCTTTTGCCCCAAATCCAATTCCCGGAGGCGCCAGGGGCAGGGAGAAGAAAAATGTGGAACCCCTGCCCGGCTCGGACTGGACGTAGATATAACCCCCGTGGGCTTCGACCAGTTTCTTGCATACCACCAGGCCCAGTCCAGTGCCGCCCACGGCCCCTGCGGGCCCCTGCCCCAGCCTCTCGAAGGGCAGGAATAGCTTCTCCTGGTCGGCCGCCGAGATGCCCGGACCCTGGTCACTGACGCCGATTATGACCTCGCTCCGCCTGAAGTTTCCAAATGCCGTCACCAGGCTCCCGGGCGGCGAGTATTTGGCCGCATTGTCGAGCAAATTGTAGACCACAAGTTCCAATCTCCGCCGGTCACCGTTGACCGAGGCCAGCCTCGGCGCCTTGAGGCTGAAACGGTGATGCGGGTACTGTCGCCTGGTTTTGTCCACCGTTTCCTGGAGCAGGCTGTATATGGCGATATTTTCGCCTCGAAGCTGCAGATGGCCTGCCCGGCACCGGGACAACTCAAGCAGATTGTTGACGATCTCGGAAAGAGCTTCGGCCTCGGCATAGGCATCCCTCAGCAGACCGATCTTGTCATCCTCGGACATGCGGTCGCTGTAGGTCATGAGCATGTGGAGTCCGCCGATGACCACGGTTAGAGGCGTCCGCATTTCATGGGAGACCATGTTAAGGAACTCGTCCTTAAGGCGATCGGTCTCCAGCCGGCATCTTTCTTCGAAGTCCCCCGGTCGCTCACCGGAGGAGTGCTGGGCTGGCAATGAACCGCCCTGGCGACGTCGTCGCTCCAAATTCCTCCTGTTCCGCCCGCTCCGGGGCGGCGTAGCAGCACGCCGCTACGTGCCCCCTCGTAGCAGCACGTTGCACGTGCCCGGCGGGGGCGGGTCAAGGTCTATCCCCCTGGTATCAGGCTTGAAAACCGGAAGCGCCCCACTCCGCACCTTTTGAGGGAGAAAGACTCGAACTATGTTACCAGAAAGTCTACCACCAGGCCATATGAGGAACATGGCCATACGGACAGGAAAGATAAAATATTTGTAAAATCATCGTGGTCGCCGGGGGTGGCGGGGAAAAAATGGCGGAGGGGATGGGATTCGAACCCATGGTCCGCCAGAGGCGGACGGCGGTTTTCAAGACCGCTACCATAAACCGCTCGGACACCCCTCCCAGATATGAATTTTAACCCATATCGGGCGCCAAAGGCAACATCTTCTACCAACCGGGAAATAGCGATTGCTTTGGCTGTCATTCCGAACTTGGCTCCGGAAATGTCGCGGTCTCCCCCTTTGAAAAAGGGGGACTAAGGGGGATTTCAAAAAAAAGGAAGGAACATAGGTCCGGGATTTACCATGCTTCATTCCCCAAGGCGTAGCCGGTATCAACCTCGTGATGCAAATTCTCCTTGGTGACCTTCGCCAGAAGCTGTTTGAGGGTCGCCTTCGGTTTGGACACTGGAGTAATAACGAGTTTCCCGTCATCCAGCGACACTTCGACAGACGTTTCCCTTTGAAGCCCCACCTCGTTAGCGAAGGATTTGGGGATACGCAAAGCCAGACTATTGCCCCATTTCTGGACTCTGGTTTTCATGTCAGGCCTCTAACCGGGTATCTACAATGAAGATACTCTTTACATAGGCTGTCGTCAAATCCGAGGAGAAACTTAACAACGGAAAGCCTGGATAACTAGAATTTCGGACGTGGCAAATGGTAATCGCTCTGCTGGGGCCAGATCGTGGCGATAGCTTTTCGTTGCACTGACAAAGAGGGCGTCACCATTATTTGCACACAGGAGACCTGGAACAACCACATAGTGGCAGAACACCCTGAAATGAAAGGATGCGAACCGCACGTCCAGTCCGCAATCGAAAAGCCATACCAGGTTTTCCAGGATGCGAGAAGTCCCAACAGACGGGTTATCTACCAGCCGTTTGTCCTTCCGCCTCCCTATCAGCTACAATATCTCAGGGTGGTTGTTGAGTACAAAAAAAGGGACGTCGAAAGGCGGCTATGTAGTGACCGCTTTTCCTTGCCAGGGACAGCGCAAAGGGGACATACTACTATGGTCAGAGAAGTGACTCAGTCGGATCGGTCTCGGCTCCAGGTTGATCTTGCAACCGTAGACAATATCATGAAGTTCTGTGTGGCTTACCATCCCGAGGAGGATACTCTGTTTCTGAGACCGGGGAAGGCCTTACCCGGGACGTCAATTGATTGGAATGGGGAAATATGGATCAGGGTAAACATTAGGACGGGGGCGATCGTGGGTCTGGAAATTGATGAATTCCAGTCCGTATTTCTGAAACGGCATCCTGAGCTTGACAAGGCATGGTCGCGGTTCAAGCTCTTGAGTAAGAAACAGCAGCAGAGCGCGTGCACCGGACCTGCCGTACTGATCATCCTGAATTTCTTCAAGACTGTCCTCGAAGCAAATCGCAATGAGACTCACCTGGCCACGGTTACCAGGTGAAGCAAACTGATCCTCACTGGCACCGCGTCGGCGCCAGCCACGGTGTTCTTGTTGCCGAGCGATGAGTAGCAAGCCCGAAGCCTGTCTGATGGTGGCCGTTCACCCCAACGCCCGGCAAAGCGAAGTTGCCGGCTGGACGGATAACGTTCTGCATCTCAAGATCGCGGCGCCGCCGGTCGAGGGAAAGGCCAACAAAGAGGTCGTCGAATTCCTGAGCCGGGCTCTGAAGGCGCCCAGGAGCCAGGTCACCATCGAAAAAGGCCTGGCCAGCCGCCACAAGAAGGTGGTTATCCGGGGACTGAGTTTGCCGGAGGTGTTGCGGAGGTTGAAAGTGGCCGCTGGCTATTAGCGATTAGCGATTAGCAATTAGCAATTAGCAATGAGCTATTAGCGATTAGCTATTAGCAATTAGCTATTAGCTATTAGCGATTAGTCCCCACCTCCCGCTAAAGGCCAAAAGCTAACAGCTAAGGGACTGTCCACCAATAACCTGAACAATGAACCACGAGATTGCACAAGATTTTCACAAGATTCTCCGGCCGGTTTCCCGACCCGGTTGAGCCTTTACACC
>CAZFEA010000352.1:0-3777 GCA_964518085.1 uncultured Dehalococcoidia bacterium | reverse complement strand
TTTCCTCCGGGAACGGGCTCTGCCGGGCGAAAGCGATGGCTTCTTCGATCTCGTTTTGCAGCTCTTTCTTGATGGCCTCGATCTCCCGGTGGGAAACGCCGCGCGAAAGCAAATCTGCGGCGTAATTTTCGACCGGGCAGCGCTGCCGCCACTCCTGGTATTCGGCCTCAGTCCGGTAACCCAGGTGGTTGTCGTAGTTGGGACCGCAGTGCTCCCGCCAGCGGTAGGTCTTGAACTCCAGGAACGAAGGCCCTTCCCCGTTCCGGGCCCTGGCGATGGCCTTGCCGGCCAGGTTGTAGACCTCCGTCACGCTGTTGCCGTCGCCATGGCAGCCGGGCACCCCGTGTCCCCCGGCCAGCCGGAAAATGTCCTTGTCCGCCGGCTGTCGGACGGACAGCGGCGAATAGACGGAGAAGAAGTTATTCTCGCAGACAAAGACCACCGGCAGCTTCTTCAGAGCGGCAAAATTCAAGCTCTCGTGGAAGACGCCTTCTTCCACCGCGGCGTCGCCGAAATAGGCCACCGTGACCCGTTTTTCACCCTTCATCACCGTGGCCAGGGCGGCGCCGACGGCCATGGGTATGGTGCTGCCGACGATGGGCGTGGCGCCGAGGAAGCCGGCCGCCAGGTCCACCAGGTGCATCGAGCCGCCCTTGCCGCGGGAGCAGCCGGTGACCCTGCCGTAGATTTCGGCCATCATGGCCTTGAGGTCGCCGCCCTTGGCCAGGTAGTGGCCGTGGGAACGGTGATTGCTGAGCGCATAGTCGTCGCTGGTGAGGTGGGCGCTGACGCCGGCGGCGATCGCTTCCTGCCCGGTGCACAGGTGGACGGGACACCTCATCTGCTGTTCCGGGTAAAGCTCGGCGATCCTCTCCTCGACCAGGCGGATACGGAGCATGGCGTAATAGAGTTTCTTTTCGATGTCGCTAATAGTTAGTTGCATGATTACTTTGTGGCCGGCCGGGGGGGTGGAACTCAATAACCCAATGACTCAATAACTATGTTGTACCCTGGGTGGCCTCCAGTATCAGCATCGCCACCTCCCTGACCGCGCCCTCGCCTCCCCGGGCGCGGGTAATGTAATGGGCCACCTTCTGGTTCTCGGGAAGGCCGTCGGCAACGGTTATGGCCAGTCCCACCACGCAAAGGAGGGGTACGTCGGCAATGTCGTCGCCAATATAGGCCGCCTGGTCGAACCTCCAGCCATACTTTTCCAGGATCCCGGACAGGGCGGCCACCTTGTCTTCAACGCCCTGGCAGACATCGTCTACCTTGAGTTTGGCGGCGCGCCTTTCGACCAGCAGGGTCTTCTCGCCGGTGATGAACGCCGTCTTGATCCCGGCATGCCGGAGCAGTTCGATGCCCTTGCCGTCCCGGGTATTAAACTTCTTCAGCTCGTCGCCATATTCGGTGTAATACATGCCGGCATCGGTCAGCACGCCGTCCACGTCCATGGCCAGAAGCTTGATGTTGGCCAGCCTGGGTCGTAAATGTTCCGGGAAATCAGTCATGGTCGAAAATCGTCATTGCGAGCGCAGCGAAGCAATCCCGTGAACGAGTAACCAACACGCTTTCGCCACGGCGGGATTGCTTCGTCATCCTTCGCAAGCGAAGGTTCCTCGCAATGACATCAGGCCTTCTCCTGTTTGTTATTCGATACCCGTAATCGCTTCATGGCGTTTCGCTCGCTGTCGTAGACTTGCTTGACCCCATCGCCCAGGGCCGCCTCGATATCACGGATATTCTGCACCAGCCGCTCCATGCCGCTTTTCTCCACCGAGGCGGCCTGGTCGCTGCCCCACATCGCCCGGTCGAGGGTTATGTGGCGCTCTATGAAGGTAGCGCCGAGGGCCACCGCAGCCCAGGAGGCGAACAGGCCGACCTCATGCCCCGAGTAGCCGATGGGGCAATCAAATTCGCGCTTCAGTGTCTGGATCATGCGCAGATTAAGCTCTTCGGTTGGACAGGGATAGGTGCTGGTGGCATGGGCGATCAGCAAACGTTCCGTGCCCACTACGTTGACGGCGTGCCGTATTTCCTCCATGGTCGACATGCCCGTGGACAGGATCAACGGTTTCTTCGTTTTCCGTAGATGCAGCAGCATGTCGTCGTTGGTAAGGCAGGCGGAAGATATCTTGTAGCATGGAGGATCAAGCCGTTCCATAAAATCAACCGACGGAATATCCCAGCATGAGGCAAACCATAAAAAGTCCAGCTCGCGGCAATAGCGACTGATCTCGGCGTAGGCATCAAAGCCTAGCTCGATGCGTTCCCGGTATTCGGCATAGGTTATCAGCCCCCACGGAGTTTCCCTGAGGGTTTTTGCCACCTCCGGAGGAACGCACAAAGCGGGGGTCCTTTTTTGAAACTTCACCGCGTTACAGCCGACGTCTTTGGCCATCTTGATCAGCTTCCTGGCGATGTCCAGGCTGCCGTTGTGGTTGATGCCGATCTCGGCAATAACGAATACCGGGGCGCCGTCGCCCACCTGATAATTTCCTATCCTGACCTGGGGCACTTTGAGCTACCTCACTTCGGTACGCACGTATTTAGGGGCGACGGTCTTTAACTTGCCGGCAGCCAGACGGTACCAGTTGACGCCGGCGTAGTTCCGGTTGATCTCCCTCACCCGCGGATGTTGATCGAGAAACCTGAAGACATCGTCCATGTCGAAGTCCGGCTTCTGAGGGTAAAGCCCCTCGTACACTGCCCGGACAAACTCGTAGTCCTCGGGATAGTCCAGTGTCCAGCGCTCCGTCATCCACAGGTCCCGCTCCTGGGCCACATTGCCCACGCGGAAACGCTGCGGCTGGTCCCAGATAAAGGGAAAGACGTGCTCACGCTGGAACGGTTCCCTGGCTTCGCGCCAGGCGGTTTCCAATGCCTGAAAGCTGACCACCTCGGTTTCCAGGCCGTCGGGATACGAGGGTGGATGCAGATTGCTGGCAAAATCGAGGCGCTCCCGGTTATCCAGATAATGCCGGATGATCTTTTCGGACACTGCCGGATCGACCAGCGGATTATCTCCGGTGAACCGGACAACGACATCCATCCGGTGTTTGACCGCCGCCTGGTAGTACCTGTCGAGCACATCATTTTCGCTGCCGCGGAAACATTCATAGCCGTATTCCAGACACAAGCGGGCGATGCCGTCGTCAGCCTGGTTGACCGAAGTGGCGGTGACAATCACGTCGAGGCTGGGGCACCTCCGGATTCGTTCCAGGATATGCCAGAGGATGGGCCTGCCGCAAACCGGAAGCAAGACCTTGCCGGGCAGCCTGGTGGAACCCATCCTGGCCTGGACAATGGCGCCGACTATCATCGCTGGCGGCTCCGGATAATGCTGTCGCACATCAACAGTACTCTGTGGGATCCCGCTTTTCCCTGTCTATCACTTTCAGACCCGGACAACAGCCGGTTTATTTCAACGGACTTGACGATTCGGAAAGGCAGCAACTTCACCAGGCCTTCGGCTCCCAGCAAGACATCTCTGCCGTACTGTTGCTCATCGACCGGCGGGAAATATTGCAGAATGTAGAGGTACGTGCGGTCGTGCGCAACAGTCTTTAGATCCTCAAAAAATCGGTTTATTTCAGGTAATACGTACCACAAGAGCTCGCTGGCTACTATTAAGTCGAACTTCGAACCGATGCCGCAAATTTGTGATATGCTCCTGCTTTCAAACCTGCAATTAGGATACCTGGCAACCGCCTTACTAACAGCGGTCGAAGAGATATCTATTCCCAGGACGGAGGCTTCGGTGACCAACTGCATTTG